>JAPOXY010000155.1 GCA_026706845.1 Gemmatimonadota bacterium | reverse complement strand
CTTCGGCGATCGCGCGCAACAACTTGTCTTCATCGGCCAGCAGATGCACGAGGCGGCGATGCGCGCTCGCCTCGATGCATGCCTGCTCGACGAGCGCCTCGCCTCCGCTAACAGCAAGACCTGGACAGGGTTGCGGAACCCGTTTCCGGAGCTTATCATGGTCGAGGAGTCAGAATGACCGAAACTGCCTCATCCGTTCGATTTTGACGGCCTCGTAACATTTAGAAGTCACACATCGCATTTTTTGAATACTATCTCATGTTTGCACTTAAACACGTTGGGCATGTTTATGGCAGTCGTCTTGTATTGGACTTGCCAGAATATATTGAGGCCCAGCCCGATGAAAAATGGCTGTTGCATGGGCCATCGGGAAGCGGGAAGACGACGCTTTTGCATATTATCGCCGGTTTGTTAAAGCCCTCACAGGGCAGTGTGCATATTGCCAAACAGGATATTTATGCAATGACAGAGACTGCTCGCGATCGATTTCGCGGGCAACGCATTGGCATTGTTTTTCAACAATTTCACCTGTTCCCGGTTTTTACGGTGCTGGAAAATTTGCTTATGGCGCATTATATGGCCGGTGTTCCGCAGGATAAAGCGCGTGTCCAACAGGTGCTTGCGACTCTCGGTCTGGCAGGCCGCGAACACGCTTATCCATCGGAACTGAGTTTTGGTCAACAACAGCGCGTGGCAATCGCCCGGGCTGTTGTTAACCGCCCCCAATTGCTGTTGGCCGATGAGCCGACATCTGGATTGGATGACGCGCGCAGCAAGCAGGTGTTGGATTTGCTCACGTCATCGGCGCGAGAGGTTCAGGCAACTCTGGTGGTGGCGTCACATGATCATCGCATTACCGATAGTTTTGACCATTGTATTGCGCTTGATGAACAGATGGAATTGCCCGCATGAATCTCTTCAAAATTAGTCTGGCCTATATTTATCGGCGCAAGTTGAATACATTGCTCAATATGATATTGTTGGGACTTGGAACGGGTATTGTCGTTGTTTTGTTGCTTTTTGGCGAACAATTTGAAGAGAATTTGCACCGCAATGTTCAAAATATCGATGTCGTTGTGGGTGCTAAGGGCAGTCCTTTGCAATTGATTTTATCCAGTGTCTTTCACGTTGATGTGCCAACGGGAAATATACCGCTTTTAGAGGCGCGTGAACTGGCAAAAAACAGAGCGGTTGCACAGGCGATACCCCTGGCGTTGGGGGATAATTATCGGGGATATCGCATTGTGGGAACGACGTCCGAATACGCCAAACACTACCGGGCGGAATTGGTTGATGGTACCTTTTGGGATGCACCATACCAGGTGGTTATAGGCGCGCAGGTTGCCAACGAGACGGGTCTTGCGCTGGGTGACGAGGTTATTAGTTCGCACGGTTTGACCGCAGAAACGGCTTCTGAACAACACGAATCGCAACCGTTTCGCGTGGTGGGTGTTTTGCAACCAACGGGTTCGATTATCGACCGTCTGTTACTGACTGCTGTGGAAACCGTCTGGCTGGTTCACGAACCGCATGAAGAAGAGGGCGATGGACTGGATCACCACCTGGAGAGCCAGGCCGATGAGAACCGCGCACGCGATGTTCTGGGTTTGCCGATGGACAGTGAAGCCGATGCCGAGCGCGAAGTTACGGGTTTGTTGATTCGCTATCGTTCACCTATTGCAGCCGTGTCATTTCCGAGGTATGTTAATAAAGAGACCAAATTTCAGGCTGCGTCCCCCGCATTTGAGACAACGCGCCTTTTTGCATTGCTCGGTGTTGGGTTGGAGGTGGTGCGGGTTTTTGGTGGGGTTCTGGTGTTTGCAGCGGCGTTGAGCATTTTTGTGGCACTTTATAATGCGATGAAAGATCGGCGATACGATCTGGCTATGATGCGTGCTCTGGGGGCAAGTCGCGGCAAACTTTTTGTTCAGGTGCTTTTGGAGGGGGTCTTGCTTACACTGATGGGCACGGGGTTGGGTTTTGTGCTTGGGCATGCAAGCACTGAGGTGATTGGCGTATGGGTGCGCGAGGCACAGCATATAAATTTGACGGGATGGATTATTGTGTCCGATGAATTCTGGCTCATTGGTCTGGCGCTTGTGTTGGGTAGTGTATCGGCTCTTATACCGGCGCTTCAGGTCTATCGGACAGATGTTGCACAAACACTGGTGGAGGTATCGTGATGAATATACAACGCACGGTAATGTTTATTTTATTATTTGCTGTGGTTTTGAGAATAGATACTGGCAGTGAGACACCGCCCTCGTCAACAGACCATCGCCCAGAACTTCAGGCGTCTCCACTGCCCCAGATGATGAAGGGTTCGCTTTGGGAAACCCTTGCGACGGTGAGTTATGATCCCTATGCGCCGACCTTTATACCCATATTTTCCGATACGTTGAAAAAAATGAATGGCAAACACGTCGAGCTTGTCGGGTTTATGATTCCGCTATCGGCTCAAAAAAAACAGGCGCGTTTTGTTTTGACTCCGTATTCACTTGGGGGATGTTCTTTTTGTGTAGGCGGAGGTGGGCCTGAGTCTCTTGTAGATGTTCACCCGAGCAAACCGATTGATTTTACTTATTATCCCGTTACTATTACAGGTCGTCTGGAACTGTTGCAAAAAGATCCGTCCGAACTCTTTTTTCGCATCAGCAAAGCCGAGGTGATGGATAAGCGCGATATGAAAAACAATCCTGGTGATACATATTAATTGTGTCGTTATTATGAATAAGAAGGAGATAATAAATGGCGCGTTTGAGCTATCAAACCGCAGGTGATAAAATTGCCATTGTTCTTTCAACAATGTGTGCGATCCATTGCTTGACATTGCCTGTTGCACTTATTGCGTTTCCGTTGTTGGCAACTACGTTTGTTGGCGATGAACATTTTCATGGGCTTTTGATGTGGCTGATTCTGCCCACCAGTATTCTTGCTCTTGGATTGGGGTGTCGCCTTCATAAAGATCAATTTGTCATTGGTTTCGGTATCCTCGGGCTGTCCCTTCTCGTCATAATGGTTATGGTTGGCCATGATCTTTTTGGGGAAATAGGGGAACGGGTGGGGACCGTTTTAGGGTCGGGATTTTTGATCTCAGGCCATATTCGGAATCATCATTTATGTCGCAAAGATGATTGTGAAAAATAGGATAAACACGCGAAAGGAGACGTAAAATATGGAGAGACAAAATCCAATGCGACTCAAAGTGATAAGTGTTATAGTGTTTGCGTTCTTTGTTTCTTGCCATGGAGAAAATAAAGAAGATGCACACCACTTGCAACAGGCGGCAGATATTCACAAGGCGATGATGGAAATTGAAAAGCAATTTGAGAGCCAACTGGATAGTCTAAAGTCATTTTCACATCATGCTGTGGAAATACGCGATAGTCTTCAGGTTATCGAAAAAGACTTTGAATTGTGGGAAAAAAATGTGGTTGAAGTGCCGGGAGATGACTCGGCAGAGGCCCATGATCACGGTCATGGACACCATCACGAAAAAGAAGATCTACAGGTGACACCCGAGCAAATGGTCGAGATCCAAAAAGAGCTAAAATCAAATCTCGAAAAATTGCTTTTGCGATTGCAATCGATTAGACAATTACGAGCGCATTCCGCAGGGGACAAATAGGCGCATTGATAGACAACTATTTTTGCTCGAGGTAGCCCCATATAGTATTAAAAATGAATTTCTACACCAGACACCCGCTCGTTAAAACGCTGATCGTCATATTGCTCGTCGGCGCGTTTGCCCTTGCCTTTGGGCATGCGGTTGACCATGGTGAACATGGTGACCATGATGAACATGACACCCATTGCTTCGTTTGCCATTGGATTTATAGCTTTAGTGGTCTTATCAGTGATGTATTGACTTCTGGTGCATTATACGCCTGTTATTTTTTCGCTCTGCCGCATCCCACATTTTTATCCCACCAGTTTTTCCTTTCACCTCAGAGCCGATCTCCTCCAGTAGTTTCCTGAATACTGAATATCTCAATACTAAAGTTTGCATTATTTTTCTGTATTTTTGTGCCTTTTTGTGCGGGCATAAGAGGGGATCCCTCTGCGTGTTCTCTGCCCGTGCGGGCTTATTCAGGAGACTATCATGTTTTTTAGAAAAAACTCGTTTCAACGCATTTTCACCGCTGTGGCAGTTCTGACTTTGTTTGTGATCGGTTGTGGTAGTGACGATCCCACGTCTCACCAGGAAGAGCATTTTGAACCCGAGGGTCTGGTTATTATAGATTCGGGCAATCGTTTTTTTCGCTATTTTCGAGGGCAGATCGATGCCAGCGGTGGTCGGAAAGATCATCTCGACGCCCCTCTCAATGAGGAAACGTCGCACTGGAGCATCCGTTTTCTGGATGAAGATGGCGACGAGATTGACCCGCCAGATGATCCGGATTTCAAATTTACATGGGCGATTGCCGATCCCACGGTTTTGGAAGTTGTTCAGGATGCCGATGATGTCGGCAAGTTTGATTTTCACCTGCGGGGTCTCAAGGTAGGCGAAACTACGATTGAACTCCAGGTCACGCACGACGATCATGTGGATTTTCGCACCATTCCCATTCCGGTGCATGTCGGAGGGTAGTAACTGCTTTGCCCTCACCCTGTTTTTGAAAGACCGGGTGAGGGCTTTTTATAGGAGGTATGTTTTGAGATTTACAGCCTTCATTCTCGTTTTTGTGGTCTGCTTTTCCGCGATCAGCGCATCGAGTGAAATGCGTTTGCTCGAGGGATATGTTTTTGATCACAAGACCCAACGCACAATTGACAATGTCGATATCATACTCGATGATGGCGCAACGAGCACGACAACCGATGATCGGGGCCGTTTTGTCTTGCGTCTGTCGCAGGGCGTTCATCGCCTGTCTTTTTTTCGTGTCGGGTATGGATTGGTGAGTCGGAAAATAAGGGTTTCGGATGAGAAATTGCCCATTCTATACGTCGAAATGGTTGCCCGGGAAATTGTTGCGGATACCATTGTGGTGGTAGGAAAAAGTGCAGAGACGCGCTTTGAAGAATTGTACGAAGCGACTGGCGTGCTTTCTGGAGATGAGCTTCAGAAGAAGTATAGTCTCACGCTTGCCGAGACGATGAAAAACGAAATCGGCGTCGCTATCCGCAGCATGGGACCTGCTCCCGCTCGACCAGTTATACGCGGTCTCAGTGGCGACCGCGTGCAGATCAATATAGATGGTATGGAGACTCGGGATCTTTCCGCTACTTCTGCTGATCACGCGGTTACGCTTGAGCCTTTTAATTCAGAACGCCTCGAAATTATCCGGGGGCCGCGCATACTGCTTCACACGGCATCGGCTATTGGTGGGGTTATCAATGTCGTGAAACAGAAGATACCGGAAGACTATCCGCAGCGCGTTTTTGGCAGTGTTGGTGCTTATGGAGAGACGGTTAATCGCGGGTATCTCTCAGCCGCTGGTATTACAGTGCCCGTAGGTCCGCTCGCGCTGTATGTCGAGACCACGTACCGCAATACCCGGGATGTGCAAACGCCTATTGGCAGGCTTGTCAACACACCGATTGACACGCGCACGCATACACTTGGTCTGTCGTATCCCACTGATCGGGGATATATCGGTGCCTCGTTTGATCAGTTCGATACGCAGTACGGCATTCCCGGTGGCTTTATTGGCGGACATCCCAATGGCGTAGATCTGGATATTGATCGCCGCGTGTTTGATGGCAGGGCGGCCTACCATTTTGATCACAAGGTGTTCAGTAGTGTAGAGGTGGATTTTACCAGGACCTTCTATCACCACTTTGAGTACGAGTCCAGCGGCAGTATTGGGTCTGAGTTTTTGTTCCACGACTACCGCGGTGATCTCAAGTTGCTTATGAACACACAGGGTCAGACGCGAAATACCGTTCTGTCTCTGGGCTTTGGTCATCACAATCTCAAATTGGGGGGGTTTGTTTTTACGCCGCCCACGCGAGAGCAATGCGCTTCCTTAGGTCTCTACCACGAATTTATTTATCGCGATATCGAATTTCAGGCTTCTGCGCGTTATACGTATGCCGACTTTGATCCGCGTCCGACGACAAGGAGTATTGCGGCTCTCGGTGTAGGTCGCACCTTTCACGCCTGGTCTGCGGCAATCAGTCCGCTTGTGAACATTACCGACCAGCTAACTGGGGGTTTCAATTTCAGCCGATCCCAGCGGGAGCCTACTATTGAAGAGCTTTATAACGATGGACCGCATCTGGCTGCTTACACTTTTGAGGTGGGTAATGTCGATCTCGAGGCCGAGACGAGTCTGGGCTTTGAGGTCTTTTTTCACTATTTGCAACCGGGTATCGATTTTGTTTTGAGTGGATATTGGAACGAGTTTGATACCTATATTGCCCCGCGCAATACCGGAGAGATCAATTTTGCCCAACTGCTGCCGATTTACGCTGCCGATGGTGTTGCCGCGCGATTTTTGGGTCTGGAGATGCATTTGGGGTGGCGTTTAAATACCCGTTTGAATCTGGAATTAAACGGTAGTTATGTGCGTGGAGAGAACAGGGATGAGCATTTGCCTCTGCCCGAGATGCCACCGCTCAAGTTTGTGGGCAGTGCGACATATCAGCATCCCTATCTTACGGTTGGCGGGACTGCAGAGTTGGTCGCAGGACAGGAGCGGGTGGATATATTCGAAGAGCCTACGGATGGCTATGCTGTTTTCAGTGTCTCTGCCCAGCGCGATATTAATACCAACCATACTCGCCATAGTATTATTCTCTCTTTGGACAACCTTTTGGATACGGAATACCGCAACCATCTCTCGCGCATTCGATCCGTGATGCCCGAAACAGGGCGGAGCATTAAAGTGCATTACAAGATGTTTTTCTTTTAATTTAGCGGTCAGTTATCCTAAAACCTTACTACGCCCCAGACCAGCAGACTGATCTGGGGCTTGCTCTTTTTGAGGTCAAGCCCTATCTTTCCGCGTTGAAAATGAAAAGAGTTTTGCAGTAAAACACACACAATGGAAGGCCTGAAGACGTGCATTATTCTACTGAATCGAGAGAAAAACTCGATATCCTCGAACACGGCGCGCCTGTTGATGGGAAACCGCAAACGAGTGATCGGCGGCTTTACATGCAGTTGCAGGTTTTTACGGGTGTCAGGGATGTCGATGCTGTATCTGAGGCGCTCGATCAAAGCGGTCTCGATGCCGCGCTCTATCTCGATGCGCACGATCCCTGCGGCATTGGCATTGTTTTTTTGACGGAATCGCCGGATTTGTTTGTTACGGATATTCGCGTTTTGCTCAATGGCGATCCATTCTCTGTCTGTACACGTCGTCCTGAACTTACGATGCTCGGTCGCACGTATGCCACGGGTTATGAGCCAGATCTCGAATACGCGCTTATCGATCGACCGCGCGATAATGTGCTCAATCCCGAATGGCCGTGGGCGATTTGGTACCCGCTGCGTCGCAATGGGGCTTTTGCCCGTCTCGATCACAGGGAACAGCGCAAAATTTTGATGGAGCACGCTTCTATTGGACGCGCTTATGGACGCGAAGATTACGCGCACGATATTCGCCTGGCCAGCTATGGTCTCGATGCCGATGACAATGATTTTGTCATTGGTTTGATCGGTGCAGAACTCTATCCGCTCTCTCGCGTTGTGCAGGATATGAGAAAGACCCAACAAACTGCACTTTATGTCGAATCGCTGGGTCCTTTTTTTGTGGGGAAAAAACGATAGCTGTTAATAGGAGTTTCCTCACAATTTCTCTAAAATCACCTTACGCATCGCATATTCCATCATGGGCGGGCACCATTTGCCCAGGAGGGCGAGCATTCGATTGGTAGCGCCTGGTATGATCAGGTGCTTTTTCTTTTTTATGCCTCGAAAGATGTGGTGCGCCAATGTTTCGGGTGGCATGCGTTTTTCTTCGCGTGTGTTGTGCGGGCTGTGATGCCGCGCATGGGCTGTGCGCGTTGGGCCGGGGAAAACTGTCATGACGTGAATATTCTGCGGCGCGAGAGCGAGGGATAAACTTCGTGCATAGGAGGCCAATCCACTTTTGGTCGCTACATAAGTTGCAGCACCCGGATAGCTCGTGTAGTGGGAGAGGGAGGAGATGAAGACTATGGACGCGCCTTTTGCTATCAGGTCGGCTTTTAGTAATGCCGCTGTGAGTCGCATCGGTGCGTAGAGGTTTACGGCGATTACGTGTTCTTGAGCTTCTATGCTTATGTCGGAGAATCGTCCGACGGCGTTGATGCCCGCGTTGTGTATCAATAAATCAATTGGTTTTCCCTGGATTAGTTTGGGGAGAGCACGGGCGATGTCCGCTTCTGAGCGCAGGTCTGCGATGACAAATCGCGCAGCTAATTCTCGTTCGACTCTCGCTGCGCTCGCGGCATCTATATCCACGCCCGTTATGGTATATCCCGCCTGTGCGAAGCGATGGGCAAGTGCTTTGCCGATTCCATGCGCCGCGCCTGTGATGACCGCGTGTTTCACGTTGTTCGTACCATGGTGTTGACTATGCCTTCGCAATAGCGTCCCAAAAATCGCGCCCATGCGTTTTGCCATCCAATTGTCGCGATAAAACGCCGTCCATCTATCGCCTGTGTGATTTTTTGGGCGACCCTTTCTGCGGACGGAAATCCCTTTGTCTTTTCGTTGTCCATGCCAATTTTTCGATGCAAGCCCGTGCGCGTCGCTCCCGGGTGAATGATCTGTACATTTATGTCGCCTTCGATTTGCAAATTGCGTCCCAGTGTGTTGAGGGCTTCTTTGCTCGCTGCATACACGGCGTAATCGGGACAGGGAAAGGCATGTGCGATTGAGCCGATCATTACGAATTTTCCATTGGTTTTTTTCAGGTATGGCATCAGGGCGTGTGCCAAGCGTAAGGGTGCCATCAGGTTGACTGCTGTGATCTCCCGAATGCTTTCCGCGCTTTGTTCTGCGATAGGTCCAAAATATCCGGTGCCAGCATTTTGAATTGCCAGGTCTATGACGTCGATTTTTTGCGCGTTCAGAAATTCACATACCCGTTCTGCACACTTGTCCTGCGATAGGTCTGTACGACAATATGTGTCTTTGGTGTATAACGGATCATTGAGTGTGTCCAGTGGGCGTCTGCCCACCAGTACTAGCCTATCTTCTCGCGTCCGATAGATTTCTGCAAGTGCCCGGCCAATCCCGTCTGTTGCACCGGTGATTAAGACTGTTTTTTTTTGCATTTGCTCTTGACGCCTCTCTTTCTGTCATGTAATATGCTTCTAACTTAATATAGGAGTTCTACATGATCCAGCGTCTTGAAACCCTTTATTACCAGTGTTTGCGTCATATTGAACAGGATCTCGCGCCTTTTCACATGCTGGTTGGTGCGAATGGCAGCGGCAAAACGACTTTTCTCGATGCTATTGCGTTTCTCGGGGATTTTGTGCGCGATGGCCTCGATGCAGCGATTTACAGTCGGGCGAGTGAGTTGCGCGATTTGACCTGGCACGGTTTTGCAGATCGATTTGAAATCGCTGTTGAATTGTCCGTGCCCGCGCACGAATCCAATCTGTTTTCCGATCGGGATTTTTCGCGGTGTCGATACGAAGTCGCCATTGGCGTGACCGAAGAAAACAGTGAGGTTGGGATTCTGTCCGAGCGGGTGCTTTTGCTCACAGATATTCAGCGAGATGATCGCGCTGTTCAAGAGTCGCTCTTTGCAGTGGAGGGTCCAATACCGCAAACTCTGGCGACGCCCAGGCTGCGCGGCGTCAAGACTATTGTCAATAAAGTTCCCGGTGGCAATGATAAATTTTACGATGAATCCGGTGCGGGATGGGATCCTTCTTTCAAGCTCGGCGCGAAGCGTTCGGCACTGGGCAATTTACCCGAGGATGAAGCGCGTTTTCCCGTCGCTACATGGCTCAAACACACGCTTTCAAATAGTATCCACAAATTCGATCTCAACGGAGAACGGATTCGCCGCCCCAGTCCGCCGGGACAACCGCGCAATCTGTTGTCCGATGGTGCTAATCTGCCCTGGGTGGTCGCTGACCTGAAAGTGAATGAGTCGGACAGGCATGCGGCCTGGCTGGCGCTGTTGCGCACTGTTTTGCCGGGTTTATCCACTGTTTACACGGTTGTGCGTCCCGAAGATCAACACTGCTATCTCGTGGTTAAGCACCACAATGATCTCGAGACACCGTCGTGGATGTTGTCCGATGGGACTCTGCGATTGCTGGCTCTAACATTGTTGGCTTATGTGCCCGATGGCGATGGAATATGTTTGTTCGAAGTTCCGGAAAATGGTCTCCATTCCGGCGCGGTAGAAGCGGTTTTTAAAGCATTCAGTGCGGTAGCACAGCACGAGGACAGGGCGCGTGCCCAAATTTTGACCACTACGCATTCGCCCGTTGTTTTCGACCTGGCTGATCCCGAGCAATTGCTCTGTTTTGTGACCACTGAAACAGGTGCGACGGAAATTGTATCGGGTGCTGACAGAGGGGCGGGCTGATGACTGTTGACATATATGTAGTCTCCCGTTATATTGATTCTACCAATTGTATCTGACGCAACTGGCGAATATCCGGAAATGACCGGAAGGAAGCGTTAGAACTAAAATTTAAGGGGTCGATCGCCTGGGCTCAATCCGCTATAGGATTGGGCTTTTTTTGTGGCTATCAGCAGTCAGCGGTCAGAAAAACCAAAAACACAGGCTTTTTGCTGATAGCTGATAGCTAAAAGCTGACTGCTTTTTCCAAAAGGATTGTCTTATGTCTCAAGATGGACTGACTCTGCGCTATGGTTGCAATCCGCATCAATCTGATGCGCGTGCGTACTCTCCCAGTGGCAAATTGCCCTTTACGGTGCTCAATGGAGCGCCGGGTTATATCAACCTGCTCGACGCGCTCAATTCCTGGCAACTCGTGCGCGAGCTTAAAGAGGTGCTCAATCTGCCGGCAGCCGCGTCTTTCAAACACTTAAGCCCTGCTGGTGCGGCTGTTGCTGTTCCCATTTCCGATGCGCTGCAAAGGGCGTATTTTGTCGATGATCTCGATCTTTCGCCTCTGGCTACGGCTTATGCCCGCGCTCGGGGTGCGGATAGGCTATCCTCTTTTGGCGACTGGGTGGCTTTGAGTGATGAGGTGGATCAACCGACTGCGCGTTTGCTCAGCCGCGAAGTGTCCGATGGCATTATTGCTCCGGGGTATCAACCGGAGGCGTTCGATATTCTCAAGAAGAAAAAAGGCGGCAGTTATCCCATTCTTCAGATGGATGAATCATATGCGCCTGCTGGCCCGGAGTCTCGCGATGTTTTTGGCATTGTTCTGGAACAGACGCGCAATACCAAAGCCATTAATACGGATATTTTAACGAATATTGTGACAAAGAATAAAGAGGTTTCTCCCGAATCAGAGCGCGATATGCTCGTGGCGACTCTTGTTCTGAAGTACACGCAGTCCAATTCGATGTGTTTTGCCTTTGATGGACAGGTTATCGGCAATGGTGCCGGGCAGCAAAATCGTCTGGCGTGTACGGAGATTGCCGCGGGTAAGGCCGAAGCGTGGTATTTGCGCCAGCATCCGGATATTCTCAATTTCAAATTTAGAAGAGGGCTAAAGCGTCCCGAAAAGATCAACGCTATTGAAGCTTATTTGCGCGGCAATATGACGCGTGAGGAACGTCGGATTTGGGAAGGTTGTTTCGATACTGTGCCTTCTCCTTTGAAGGAGAAGGCGCGGCGAGGGTGGATTGGACAGATGGACGAGATTGTGCTCAGTTCCGATGCGTTTATTCCCTTTCGAGATAATATTGATCGCGCCGCTCGCACGGGTGTCAAATACGTGGTTGAGACCGGGGGCTCCGTGCGCGACGACGATGTTATCGCAGCCTGTGATGAATACGGTATGCTTCTGGTTATGACCGGGGTGCGTTTGTTCCATCATTAAGACAGCTGATTGCCCAACCTTAACGTAACGTCAAAGTTTTTCGTTGACATTGATGTTGTGTTGGGGTATATTTTGTGCCTAACTTTAACGTAACGTCAAAGTTTGTCTGTTCTATCCATAAAAACGAGGTGATTTGTTGTGTCAAAATGCGATGATGGTTTGATGCATATTGGGAAATTGGCAAAAGAAGCCGGTACGACTACCCGTACAGTGCGCTATTACGAAGAGATGGGTCTGATATATCCCGAATGTCGAAGTAGCGGCGGTTTTCGATGTTATTCCCACGAGCAACTGACGCGGTTGCGCATGATTTTGAGTCTTAAAGAGATGGAGTTTGATCTCGAACACATCAAGGTCATTATTGACAAACGAGAGCAAAACAAAACTGCAGGCGAACTCGCGCATGATATTCTCGAAGATCTCAATGAACGCCTTAAAGAAGTTGAAGAACAGATTGAACACTACAAGCATATACGCAAAACGCTAACCCAAACCATAGCCAGTATCTGCGCGTGTTTGCCCTGTGATCTCAGAGTTGAAGAGCGTCTCTGTCCAGCGTGTCAAACGCTCAACCAATCGACGTGTCAGTCCGTACCATTTTTTCATTCTACACCAACTGTCGAGACACTGGAATTAAAACTATGAAAAAAGAATTAAAAAAATCAGCAGAATCCTTAACTAAAAGCGATTCTCCTTCGCAGGCTCAGGGCCAGCTTACAGATCTTTATTTGCGCGATATTCGCAAATACACTCCTCTTTCCCGCGAGGACGAGGTCAAAGCCATAAATGCCGCGCGTAAGGGCGATCAAAAGGCGCTGGATCATCTCATTACAGCCAATTTGCGCTTTGTTGTGCGCGTGGCTGGCGAATACACGGGGCGCGGGTTGCCCCTTTCCGATCTCATTGCCGAAGGCAATATGGGCCTTATACGCGCTACCCAAACTTATGATCCTGAACGCGGGTACAAATTTATCACTTATGCGGTGTGGTGGATTCGCCAGGCGATTCTCTCTGCGCTCAATCGCCAGACGCATCCGGTCGCGTTTCCGGTCAATCAAATAGATGATCGCGATGTGCTCAATAAAGTGTCTGCCGCACTTTCACAAGCATCCGGTCGCGTTCCCACTATTGACGAGTTGGCTTCAGAAACCGATTTTTCACCTCGACGGGTGCATAAGGCACTTCAAACGAGCCTGGCATCTGTTTCGCTCGACAGCCCGGTATATGAAGATGGGGACCGCCGGTTTGCCGATGTTATTCCCGATGATGCACCCCTGCCAGATGAGGATGTGCATGCCAGCCGATTGCGCGATCTTTTGCACAAGGGCCTGGCCGATTTGCCCGAGCGCGAAGCCGAGATTATCAACCGCTATTTTGGTCTGGATGTTGATGACGCAGAATCGCTCGAGCAAGTGGGCAAGCGTTTTCACATTAGCCGCGAGCGCGTGCGACAGCTCAAAGACCGCGCGCTTGGGCGATTGCGCGAGCATATGGACATAGAAGAAGTTGCATTATAGAGGAGTCATTGATGATTATTGATACGCATATCCATATTTACGACCCCACTCGCCCAGAGGGTGTGCCTTTTCCCGAGCCGGATGACGAGATTTATCGCCGGGTTATGCCCGAAGACTACAGAGCGCTGGTCGTGTCTGAAGGTGTTACGGGGGCTATTATTGTCGAGGCGAGTACATGGGTTGAAGATAACCAATGGGTGCTCGATGTGATTGAGGATGATCCGTTTATCGTGGGGCTGGTCGGTAATCTCGATCCGCGTGCTGAGGATTTTGGCGATCATCTCAATCGCCTATCTCCCAATCCGCTGTTTTTGGGTATTCGCCCGCGCACCCATCCCTGGGAGCGAGAGGATTTGGGCAAGATGGCGGGTGCTCTTGAAAAGCTCGTCGAACACGATCTCGAACTCGATTCGGGGATCAACGATGCGGTTGTGGAAATCGCGCGTCGTTTGCCCGATCTTCGCATTGTGATCAATCACTGCGGCAATATTCCGGCAGATGGGAATCCCATTGCGCCCGAGCGTTTGGAGCTTATGCAAAAAGCCGCGGAACAGCCCAATATTTTTTGCAAGGTGTCGGGCCTGATGGATTTGCGCTGTCAGGTCATTCCGGCTCCTACAGATCCCGATTTTTATGTCTATTTGCTCGACGCGCTCTGGCAGCTTTTTGGTGAAGATCGCGTGATTTACGGCAGTGATTGGCCGGTTCTCGAACGCAGCAAGCGCACCCCTGCCGAGGCGCAACGCCTTGTGTATGATTATTTTTCTCAAAAGGGTGACGCGGTGCTGGAGAAGTATTTTTGGAAGAATGCAAAGGTCGCGTATAAATGGCCGGATAGATGAGGTGGTACGAACTATGCAAGTCATACCTTCTGGCGGCGCACTCGGCGCTGAAATTCGGGGGCTTAATATTTCGCAGGCACTCGACGATGATAACGTCCAGGCTATTCGCCAGGCATTGCTCGATTACTGTGTGGTGTATTTTCGGGATCAAGATTTGTGTGAGGAAGATCAGATTCGCTTTACCAATTATTTTGGTCGCGCGGTAGAACACGTTCGCAAACAACTGGATCGGGAAAACAAAGAGATTTTTATTGTTTCCAATATCGAGGAGAACGGGCAGCCCATCGGTGCTCTGGGCGATGGAGAGGTTAGCTTTCACTCCGATTTGTCGTATCTCAAGCGGCCCGGCACGATTTCTGTTCTCTATGCGCTTGAGATTCCCAGTACAGGGGGCAATACCCAGTGGTGCAATTGTTATGCCGCGTATGAAGCGTTAGATGAAGATATGAAAAAACGGCTCACGGGATTGCGAGCCGTGCATCGCCATTATGTTGAGGAACAAAACCCACCCGAGCGCGTTGACCATCCGGTCGTGCGCACCCATCCAGAAACCGGGCGCAAGTCGCTTTATGCCGGTCCCCATCTGACCAAATATATTCTCGATATGCCCGTCGATGAAAGCGACGCGCTTCTCAAGACGCTTTTTGAGCACGCGGCCCGTCCCGAATTTTTGTGGACCCATATCTGGCAGGTCGGCGATCTGGTGATGTGGGACAACCGCCCCACGATGCATCGTCGCGAACCCTTTCCGCCATCGGAACGCCGCATGATGAAACGCACGCAGGTTTTTAATGCGGATGATATTCCGTTTGAATGACGCAGGGGGGGTTATACCCGATGCAGATGGGTTCCCTTGCTCTCCCGCAGGTCCGTTATCCACCGCGTACACCATTCGTCAAAGCTGTCTTGCACAGATGCGGGGGTTTCTTTACTCTGGACGATAAATTCGGGCCAGAATGGGCGCCCTGTGGGTGTGCCCGTTTTTTGAAACCGCAGGTCCATGCTCCAGCGCACCAGATTGGAGCGGTTTGGCTGGCCTCTGTGCGGGGTGTACGCGCTCATCATGAGTACGTCGCCGCGTTTCATTATGCAGTTTACGGGTTCGATTTCCGGCATGTACATGGGTTTGATCATGGTGCCGCCTTCGCGCTGGTGTTCGAGCAGTCCCATGGGTACTACGCCGGGCAGTACCTGTAGGCATCCGCGTTCCGGGGTGACATCTACGAGTGGTATCCAGCAGGTTATGATTTCCGAGATGTCCGCTTCTTCTTTTGTTACGCCTTGGTCCTGGTGCCAGGGTACCTGTCCGGGTTGTGTTTCTCGCGCGGGCAAGTAGGGGCGGAAATGCTGAATTGGACTCAGGGTTATTTCTGGTCCTATGAGGCTTTCGACTGCGGATAATAATTGTTCGTTGAAGAAGATGTCGAACATCGGTTTTACGCGCGCGCGCATGATGTCAAATCCCCCCACAAAACTGCGCAGCGCGTCATATCCCTTATCGTCTAATTCCCGGGCAATCGCAGCCAGCCGATGGCTGAAGGGTTTGTCTGCATGTGCGGATGAGATCGTTCCTTCTTCCAATAGTTCTTGCGCCTTTTGATTGATCAATATGTCGTAAGCGTGTTCAATCGGTTCAAAGGCCGCGTCATCCAATACATTTTCCGCAATCGTGAATCCCCGATCGCGATACTGGTCAATTTGATTTTGTGTCAATGACATGGTGTTTTTTCTCCTTTGATGCGTGTGACCGGCGTTGGTGTTGAGCAACTGATAGCTATCCATTGACCGTTTTGCCAAGAGAATCCACAAAGATGAGGAAGTCGGAAATGCCAACGGTTCCATCGCTGTCGAGATCAAATTTTGGATCGAAGTTCTCCTGTCCGCTCTGGGTTCCAAATACTTCAACAAAAAGTAAAAAGTCTGGGATCCCAACCTGCCCATCGCCATCAAAGTCGGCAGTTGGCATACTCGGCATCCCCGTATCTGTCTCTTTCTCAAAAGTGATCACGATCTTGATAGGATCATCTGGTGATAAGTACTGAGAAAGTACGCTCATTGCGAGGGGTCTTGCATCTTCGGGTATTGATGCCAATAATTCTTCTAAAAGGAGCGGTCGTATGATCTTCAGTGAATTCGCCGTAGCTGTGTACGTATAATTGAGTGGGTCTTCATTTTCGCGCGTTATGGTGAGTGCATGGGTATCGGACATGATCGTGTAATTTCCCTGGTATTGGCTCATATCGCGTACAGTAACTTCAACCGGAATTAACCCACCTAATAACGCAGAGATATCGGTCACTGTTGTGTAGTCAGATTGAACCTTGCCATCTGAACCAAAAGTTATTGTGCCGTTGATCTCGCCTTCAACTGTGAGAGGCGATGCAAACTGCACGAGCTCGGCCGGGACATAAGCGTTTAGCGCGATCTTCTCAGCTACCCAAGAGCCGACGATATCACCGCCTTGAGGCTGGGGGGTTTCTGGCAGCAATCCCGCGTCTGCTTGTCCCAATATTATGACTGTCATCATAAGTAGAACGCAGTTTCTCAGCATCTTAAACCTCCATTTTTTGACTGCGACGCCAAAATTTGACCAGTTCATATATTTATCTGCAAAGCCCGTAAAACCCAAGTCCTTCAGGCTTGGGTCGCATGGCGAAGGGCTTACGATTTTATGGTGTGGTGCTTTTACTGGCGGCACAATCCTCAAGGGATTGTGGGCGATGCATCAACAAGATTGCTCAGCATGCGGACATAGAGAGAAAAAGACACTTTCTGATCGTGTGCATCATTGCAAGGCGTGTGGGTATAAGACGGACAGAGACCACAATGCTGCGATAAACATATTGACGTTGGGGCTACAACGTCAGGCGGATTGACCGCCAAGAAGCCCAACTGCTTCGGCGTTGGGAGTAGTCACGCCTTTCAGGTGTTGAAGTTTTCTGGTTTAACTTCTTGTACATACTCCTCTATTTTAAAACGATTTCGACCCGCGCCACGCCCTTTACATTTGCACAGCGGTCGTCGTGTCCGGGAATGATCAGTCGCAGGGGTCCGCCATAGCTGGCGGGCAGGGGTTGTCCTTCCAGTCCGTAGATTAACAATCCTCGTTCCCGGACGAGGGCGAGATCAACGGTGGCTGAGAAACGGTCGGCGTCTGCGTAAAAGATTGCGTCGGCATTGGGTGTGTGGTCCAATACTTCGCGTACCCAGACGCCCTGTCCCTGGCGGTCGGGGACGAGTGTACTTATATCTGCGATCTGATTCGGTAGTGTGGCAAAATTTTCAAAGTCGAGGATTCGAGAGGTATTCGGTGTTTCTATTGTCAATATGGGTGTGTTTTGCGTGCTTTTCAGCGCGGCTGCCATGCGGTCCTGGATCATGTCGAATAAGCGGGGATCGCCGCCCAATGGGCTGGTGAGTAGGATGCGTATTTGTGGGTTTTCGTTTTGGAGAGTTGCGATGCGTTGTAACAGGTTTTCGCGCATTGTATCGGGCAGGGCGATTAGTGCGGGGAATATGAGAATGCGATCGATGCCTTCGCTGGTGCGCACGCTTTCTTCCAGTTTGTCAAATGAAGTAGCTGCTACCTGATCGGCGATTTTGGCGTCGTTTGCCGCGTTGATAAATTGGCGAGATATCTGCGCTTCGCTTTCGGCACAGATTAAGAGTAGTGTTTTCACGATATTCACGTTCCGTTCAGACGACGCTCGGCAAAAGAGATAATAACTGGTTTACCTGCTATGTATCCAATCATTCCATTTGAAAACCTGCCTTTAGGCTTCCAGATTTTCCTGGTTCTCACGTCCGTTTTTATTCTGGTCGGCATTGGATTCATCTTGTGGCAGATGATCCGCGCAATACGCGATAAAAGGGAATAATGGGTGGCCGTCTTAAACAGCCATTTCCGCGCGGATGGTGTCGTGGTGCTGGTAATTGATGAGTTCAAAGTCGTCTATTTCAAAATGATCGATTTCGGTTTGTCCGCGGTCTTTTATCCGCAATTTGGGCAGGGGATATGGTTCGCGAGATAGTTGTTCTTTTACTGCGTCGAGGTGGTTTAAGTAGATGTGTGCGTCGCCCAGGACATGGATAAATTCGCAGGGTGTGAGGTTCGTGATTTTTGCGACCATGTGCAATAATACGGAATAGGATGCGATGTTGAGTGGTACGCCTAAAAACATGTCGCACGATCGCTGGTACATTTGTAAGGATAGTTTGCCTTCTGCGACGTAGAATTGGAAGAAGTTGTGACAAGGGGGCAGTGCCACGTCTCGAGTGCCTATTTCGGCTGCGTTCCAGGCATTGACCATGATGCGCCGGGATTCGGGGTTTTCTCGGATTAGATCAATCGCATTTTGAAGTTGATCGACCACTTTTCCGTTGGCGCCTTTCCATCGCCGCCACTGTACACCGTAAATACGCCCCATGCTGCCGTCGTTTTTATTTCTTCCCAGGCGGTTCAAATAGTCCTCGTAATTGCCATCCCATAGCCGGTTGCTTTTCAAATAGGTTTTTAAGTCGTAGATGTTGTCGGATCCGGATATAAACCACAGGAGTTCCGATAGTATCGATTTCCACACCAGTCGCTTGGTGGTTACTGCGGGAAATCCGTCTGCCATTGCATAGCGCGCATGCAGGCCAAAACACGAGATTGTGCCCACGCCCGTGCGATCTCCCTTTTTTACGCCGTGGTCCAATACGTGCTGCAGTTGGTCGAGATATGTGTGCATATAGAAATACCCCCTCTTCACATGTCGATATTTGATGGGGGAGCATAAAGGCGAGAAGCGTAACGAGCAGAAGTTCTCTGTCTAACTCTTGCGCTCATAATATACAACTGTGAATTGATCATGTGGCTCTTTTTTTAAGATGAACCATTCATTTTCGTCAAATTCTGGGAAGTATTCATCGCCTGCGTACTCGCCGTCGATATACGATAGGATCATCCGGTCGGCTTTTGATAGTGTGGCGCGATATATTTCGCCGCCTCCGCAGATGAATACTTCGCGGCCATAGGACCTGGCTTTTTCGATGGCTTCTTCAAGCGATCTGCACACATCTACGCCTTTTGTGTCGGGCATGGTTCGGCTCACAATGACATGCAGGCGATCCGGCAGGGGTTTGCCACCCCAGGATTGATATGTTTTGCGGCCTACCAATAAGGTATGTCCGGTTGTTGTGCGCCGAAAGTGCTTCGATTCTTCAGAGATGTGCCAGGGCATTTTGTTGTCCCGACCAATGACGCGGTTTTTGTCCATTGCAGCGATGATGGTCATTTTTCCCTCAGATTTTTATGGGCGCGATTTCCAATAGGGCGTTGGTTTTTACGACATGTCCGATGAGGTCGTGTTCGGTTGCGTCGGTGATTTCGACTTCGACAAAGTCGCCGATATTTGCAGGTCCTGTGAAGAATACGGCGCCGTCGATTTCCGGGGCGTCCATTCGCGTGCGTCCGACGTAGTGATATGCCGGGTCGTCGGAGGCTTCATCTACCAGTACTTTGAAGGTACGTCCCACATGTGCGGCGTTCAATTCGCCCGATATTTGCGCCTGCAATGCCATGAGGTCGTTCAACCGTTCGCGCTTGATGTCTGCGGGTACGTCGTCTTCCAATGCGCCCGCTTGCGTATTTTCTTCGTGTGAATAGGTGAATCCGACGAGGCGGTTAAATTGCATTTCATCGACAAAGTCCATGAGTTCTGCAAAGTGTTCATCGCGTTCGCCGGGAAATCCGGTGATGATTGACGATCGGATGGTCAAATTTGGTATGCGTTCGCGCAAGGTGTGGATGAGTTTTCGAATGCCCGCTTTTGTGGTGCCCCGGTTCATGGCTTTTAGTATGGGGTCTGATGCGTGCTGGATGGGCAGGTCGATATAGGCGCACAATTTTTCTTCGGTTGCCAGGAGGTCGATCAACTCATTGCGCCAACCGGTTGGATATGCGTATAACATCCGCACCCAGTCGAGTTTCTCGATTTGGATCAGTTCTTCTATCAGGTCTATCAGCCGGGGTTTGCCATACAGGTCTGCGCCATATCGCATGGTGTCCTGGGCGATGAGGGCGATTTCGCGCACGCCATTGCCGACCATGCGATAGGCTTCGGCGACGAGGCGATCCAGGTTTTCGCTTTTGTTTTTTCCGCGAAAGCTCGGGATGGCGCAAAATGCACATGTTCTGTCGCATCCGTCCGAGATTCGCAAGTACGCCCAGTGTTTTGGGGTGAGTAGATGGCGTGCTTCTGCATCTCGAATGGTGTGTATGCGCGATGTGCCCAACAGGTTATCGCAGTGTGCGACGATTTCGCGTTCTCCGGCGAGGCCCACGATCATGTCTGCTTCGACGAGTTCGGTTTCCAATTCTGTTCGGTACCGCTCGGCCAGGCAGCCCGTGACGATGA
Organism: Gemmatimonadota bacterium; assembly: GCA_026706845.1. Taxonomy (NCBI): domain Bacteria; kingdom Pseudomonadati; phylum Gemmatimonadota; species Gemmatimonadota bacterium. The sequence goes on along the minus strand of JAPOXY010000155.1, from coordinate 25,626 downwards.
CGCCGCGACATCGTCCGTTTTTTTTGTATTCTGCGGCGTCCATCACTGTTGCTATTGATTCTTCTTTGGCTGGTTCGATGAATCCGCAGGTGTTGACGACGATGATGTCGGCGTCTTCTGCGTCGTCCGAGAGGTCGTAGCCGTTGAGCTTGAGGAGGTGATGCATGCGCTCGGAATCGACGGTGTTTTTGGGGCAGCCGAGGGTTATGAGGTTGATTGTTGGCATAGGGTATTTTGGGGTTAAAGGTTTATTGCATTGCCGTCCAGATAGCCCACGCGTAGATTGCGATGAGTATTGCGATTACCGCGGCAAATACAATCGCTTTTGGTTTGCGCGCTGGTATGTTGAGGAGCATGGCTGCGATCATTAAAAGATATGTGATGAATAAAATTTGTCCAACGCGTTCGTCGGGCATGATAAAGCGCGTTGTGAATGCCAGCGGCAGGAGTAATACCGATGATGGCATTTCGTCCCGGTCTTTGTCTGACAATTTTATGGCGTAAACGCCTGTGTATCCGATGAGCAATGCGACGGATAGGGGGCCTTTTAATCCAAAGCAATAGACAAAGATAGCAGGTGCAAAGCCATAGGTGCAAATTGCAATGAGGCGGTTGAGGACGACGTGTTTTGGGTCGCGCCATATATTGAGCAGGACGGCGAATAGAAGAGCTATGAGGGCGACTTCGTATTGCGCGTGTATGGCATAGATTACAATGCCAAAGGCAAAGAACAGTCCCGATAGCGCGATTAATCTGGATGGTGTTTCCGACTTCATGATGCGGCCTGTACGCCCAGTTGTGATCCCGCGTGTACCTGCACTTCGATGCCTGCTTGTGTATCGCGGGTCAGGTCATTGTCAAAGACAATGCGCCCGGGCTCAAATAAGAGTACCAGAGTAGATCCTCCAAATTGGAAATAGCCCTTTTCCTGCCCACGTTCTACATTGCCCGGCTGGTATGTTTGGACGATGCGCCCCACGCCCCAGCCCGCTACTTCCATGATCATGATGCGTCCAAAGTGTTCGGTTTCGAGGTATGTCACTTCGCGTTTGTTGTGGGCAAATAAGTCGGGTTTTACGTCGAGGGCAATGGGGTTGACGAGATAATAGCGTCCAGAGATTTTAGTAGATGAGGTTGCGATGCCGGCAACGGGAAAGTGGTAGCGGTGATAGTCTGCCGGGGCCAATCGAATGACGAGTGCAGCACCATTCCTATAGGGGATTGCGGATTCTTTTGATGATAGGAGGTGTGCAATATCGACATGGGATCCTTTGATGGGTAAACGGGTTTGTGCATTTAGTTTGGGATATGCGAGTACTTTTCCATCGGCGGGTGAACAGAAGATGTGGGAATCGGCGATAAAGGGGCGTGCGTCGGGTTTGAGTTTGCGCGAGAAAAAGGCGTTTAGATTTTTGTATTGGTTCAGGGGCAATTCGATTTCGTTGAGGTTGATGTCGTATTTTTGGACGAATGGTTGGATTTTTTTTTGCGATCCCGACAGGTCCATCCATTTGCCGAGTAGCCAGCAAAATGGGTATGTGTTCAGGAATATGTTGTAAACAAATATTGCGACGCGAGATCGCGCGACAGCATATTGAATGCGGGGCAATATGAGCGGTTCGGAGATCATTTCATCTGTTTTGCGATTGCGATAGGTTATTTGTTCGGTCATGAGTGGGGTGTGCTCTAAAGCTATGTGAAAGATTTGGGCCAGAATGTTTCTGGTCGGGTTTCAAAGGTCATGCGTTCCTTTTTTGTCGGGTGTGTTATGGTCAGGCTCTGTGCGTGGAGGGCGATGGCGCGGTTGGGAAATGGTTTGCGCGATCCGTATTTAAAATCGCCCAGTACGGGGTGGCCTATGTCTGCGAATTGTACGCGTATTTGGTGATGGCGCCCGGTGGCGAGGTCCACGCGTACTGAGGAGACGCCGTTATGGTATGCCAGTCGCTCGTAGGTGAGTTCTGCGCGTTGTCCATGAGGAGGGGTTACGATGCGGCTTTTTGTTTGCCGCCGCGCGATGTGGTTTACGAGATGGCCGTTTTCGGGGGTTTTGCCGTGGACGAGAGCGATATAGCGTTTTTCAACGGTTCGCTCTCGAAATTGTTGCGATAAGCGGCGCGCTGATGTCGATGTGCGCGCAAAGACGACTACGCCAGATACGGGGCGGTCCAATCGGTGTACGAGTCCGAGAAATACGTTGCCGGGTTTGTTGAATTTGACTTTGAGATAGGCTTTGCCCATGTCCAGCAAGTTTTTGTCGCCGGTGTGGTTGCCCTGTACGAGCAGGCCCGCGGGTTTGCGTACGACCAGCAGGTGATTGTCGAGGTAGAGGATGTCCATTGTGAACTGAATTTAAATGCTAATGCTTAAAAGCGCAACTGATGTGGACATTTTGCGGTTGACCGCAGAGGTTGAATGGGATAGCTTGCAGCGGTTGGTGGCTGGTGGTTTAGTATATGTAGGGGCGGTGCCCCTGTGCCCGCCCGCGCTTCTTTTAAGAGTTCGAAATGAAAAGATTTTTTGTTTTGCTCCTGATGGTCAGTGCGCCTCTCGGTGCGGATGAAAGTCTTCATCGGGCTGCGATTGATGCTATGGTTGTGGCGACGCGCTATTTTCGCACCGATGTTGCGACCAATGGCGGTTATTTGTGGCGGTATAAGACCGATTTTTCCATGCGCGAGGGCGAGGGCGCGGCGTCGCCTTCGACGATCTGGGTGCAGCCGCCGGGTACGCCTGCTGTGGGTATGGCGTTTTTGGAGGCGTATGAGGCTACGGGCGATACGCTGTTTCTCAATGGTGCTGTTGAGGCGGCGCGCGCGCTTGTTTGGGGGCAACTCGCTTCTGGGGGTTGGGATTATCGCATTGATTTTGATGCGGAGGGAAGTAAGCGCTGGCATTTTCGGCGAGATGTCGAGCGGGGCGATGGCGATACGGGGAACCGCCGCAATCGCACGACGCTTGACGACAATAATACGCAGAGTGCCCTGCAGTTGCTGATGCGGGTTGACAAGGTGCAAGATTTTGAGGATGAAGAGGTTCACGCGGCGGTGCTATTTGGGCTCGATGCGCTTCTCAAGGCGCAGTATCCAAATGGGGCGTGGCCACAGCGGTTTGAGGTTTTTCCCGATCCAGAAAAGTTTCCGGTGAAGAAGGCGCGTTATCCCAATACGTGGTCGCGGACCTATCCCAATACGCGTTATTTGGATTATTATACGTTTAATGATAATGCGATTGCCGATGTGATCGAGACGATGGTTGAGGCGTACGATGTTTACGGGGATGTCCGCTATCTCGATGCGGCTAAGCGCGGTGGCGATTTTATTATTTTGGCGCAGATGCCCGAGCCACAACCCGCGTGGGCGCAGCAGTACAATTTGGATATGGAGCCGACCTGGGCACGCCGGTTTGAGCCGCCTTCTGTTACGGGTGGCGAGAGTTTTGGGGTTTTGCAAGTGCTTTTGGATTTGTATTTGGCGACTGGGGAGGAACGTTTTCTGGATCCGATTCCCGGCGCGCTGGATTGGGCAAAGCGCTCGCTTCTGCCCGATGGTCGCCTGGCGCGGTTTTACGAGCTTCAGACCAATCGGCCGCTGTTTTTTACCCGCGATTATGTGCTTACGTATGACGATTCAGATTTGCCCACGCATTATGCGTTTAAGGTGAGTGGGAATCGGATTGAGCGGGTTGAGGTTCTGTACAATCGCATCAGGGCAGAGGGGCGGGAGAAGATTTTGTCTGAGCGCGGGCGCGTTACAAGCCCCGGTGTTGATCGGGTGAGAGAAGTTATTGATGCGCTCGATGGCCGGGGGCGATGGGTCGAGCAGGGGTCGTTGAGAAATCCAGAGAATAGACGCGAGCGCATTGAGGCGGAGATTCTTTCGTGCCGCACATTTATTCGGAATCTGAGCTTGCTGGCGCGTTATGTGAGAAGTGAACGAAAATAAATAAGGAGATGCTATGCCAGAACTCGAAACGCGACGTCTTGGTCGCACGGAACTTAAACCCAAAGCGATTGGTCTTGGCTGTGCTTTTCTCGGCAGTCCGCAGCGGGTCTCTGATGATGAGGGGATCGCGACTGTGCGAGAGGCGATTGATCGGGGGATTAATTTTATCGATACGTCTGCTGCTTATGGCGGGGGCGAGAGCGAGCGGCGTGTGGGTCTCGCGCTTCAAGGAGGGTACCGGGAGAAGGTTTATTTGCAGACTAAGGCGGGTACCCATCGGGATCGGCGGCACGATTTTTCGGCGAAGTCGATTCGATGGACGGTTGAGAATAGTCTTAGGCAACTCAAGACGGATTATATCGATGCGTTGCTTATCCACGATCCGAGGGATATAGAAGAGGTTTATTCACCGGGATTTGCTTCGGATGAGCTTTTGAAGATGAGAGACGAGGGGCTGATCGGTTATACGGGTATTGGCTGTCGTTCTCACGATTTTCACCGCTACGCGATTGAGACCGGGGTTTGCGATATTGTGATTACGTTTCTCGATTATACGTTGCTGAGTCAGACGGCTGCGGAGACGACGATTCCTCTCGCGCTTGAGCACGATGTGGGTCTTATTTTGGCGAGTGTGCAGGGGATGGGCCTGCTGGCAGGTCCCAAACCCGATGTCGAGTTGTCTGGTCGTCGCTATCCAGGGCAGGCAGAGCGCGCTGTTGCGATGTGGGAGTGGTGCAATGCGCGGGGGATTAGTATTCGCCGCTTTGCTCTGCAATTTTGTCTGGCTGCACCCTTAAATGGCAATGGCATGCTTCTTGTGGGACCGGCTTCTCCCCGCGAACTTGATGAGGTTCTCTCCGATGCCACCGCCGATGTCGATCTCGATCTCTGGGGGGAGTTTGAGAGGGCGTTTGGTGTGGGGTTGTGAAGTGTGAAGGGAAAAGTGTGAAGTGTGAAAATTAAGTCGTAGGAGCGGCATCCCTGCCGCGACAGTAGGGGCGACCCCCTGTGGTCGCCCTGTTTTTTGTACCTATTTCTGATGTTATCCCGATGATTATTGATAAGAAAAGGAATTTAAAGAGATTTTTTCTCTTTTAACCTTGTTTTTTAGCTAAAATCCTCTAAATTTAATATGATATAAATCGAAAATATCATATTAGGAGGTGGTGAGATGATAATCAGTTTCTCAGTTGAAAACTGGATGTCTTTCCGCGACCCAACGACCTTTTCGATGGTTGCCAGCCGAGAGCGTCAGCATGGAGAACGCGTCCCAAAGCTCGGCAAGTACCAAACGCGAGTTCTTCCGATTGCGGCGATTTATGGCGGCAATGCATCGGGCAAGACGAATTTTTTCAAAGCTCTGAATTTTGCCAAGACGCTGGTTATTAAAGGTACCAGACCCGATAGCCTGATTCCAATTGAGACATTTCGGTTGGATGCCGAGGGGAGAAGTCGGCCTTCGCGCTTTGCTTTTGAACTGCTGATTGACGAGACCATCTACGATTTTAGCTTTGCAGTGACTCAAAAGGTGGTGCTGGAAGAAAGACTGGTTAAGATTACGAGTACGAGTGAAAAAGTGCTCTATGATCGACGAGACGGCAATCTCAGCTTTGACAAATCGCTCTCCAAAGACGATTTCTTCCCATTCGTTTTCAGGGGAACCCGGGACAATCAGCTTTTCTTGACCAACTCCGTATCCCAAAATATCGACGATTTCAGGCCGGTATATGACTGGTTTGAGAATACGCTTGTACTGGTGGCACCCGACTCGCGGTTTGATCTTTTCGAGATATTTCTTGATGAGGGACATCCACTTTACAAGGCAATGAACGAGATGTTGCCACGGCTCGATACCGGAATTTCCCATCTTGGCAGTGAAGAAATTCCATTAGAAAATATATCGATTCCCGAGCCATTAAGGACCGAGCTTCAGGAAGAGGTCAAAGAAGGCATGGCTGTTCGGTTGCTGATGGAACCGCAGACCAATCGCATTGTGGTTACCCGCAAGGACGGGGAGTTAATCGCAAAAAGACCGGTCACTTTCCACCCAAAATCGGATGGTACAGAGGCCAGGTTTGAGATTTATCAGGAATCGGAAGGTTCGCAACGAGTTATCGATCTCCTGCCTGCCTTTCTCGAGCTTTCAGCACAAATGTCGCAGAAAGTCTATGTCATTGATGAGATAGACCGCAGTCTGCATCCCTTGCTGATTCGTCAACTACTTGAGGAGTACCTGTCCAATTGCTCTACGGAAACCCGAACACAACTGTTGCTGACGACCCATAATGTTATGCTGATGGATCAGCAGTTGTTGCGCCGGGATGAAATGTGGGTGACAGAACGGGATGGGGCTGGTGTGTCGAGTCTGTTTTCTTTTAGCGAGTACAAAGATGTTCGTTACGATAAGGATATTCGAAAAAGCTATTTGCAGGGACGGATGGGGGGTATTCCGCGCATCTCGCCGGGATGATCATTCACATATGCTTCGTCATCGTGATAGCATTTGACATTAATAACGCTGTGCGTTATTATGTGTAAATGATAGAATCATTCCGCGATAGAGAGACCGAGAGGGTATTCCACCGTGAGAGATCGCGGAAATTCTCGAAAATATTGGCTCGCTCGGCCTTAAAGAAGCTCCTTCTGTTGGACGCAGCCGATTCGATACAGGACTTGCGGTCGCCACCTGGTAATCGTCTGGAGAGACTCACAGGAGACCGCAGAGGTCAGTATAGTATCCGCATAAACGAACAATGGCGTCTTTGCTTTGAATGGAAGGGAGGACGTGCGACCAATGTGGAGATTGTCGATTACCATTAGGAGGTATCTATGCCTACAATGCCCCCAATTCATCCGGGAGAGATCTTGCTTGAGGAGTTTCTCCAGCCTCTGAGTATTAGCCAGTATCGTCTGGCAAAGGATATTTCAGTTCCCCCTCGCCGGATTAACGAGATTGTTCACGGCAAGCGCGCTATTTCGGCAGACACTGCGCTTCGGCTGGCGCGCTACTTTGGAACCACGGATCGGTTCTGGCTCAATCTGCAGACACGCTACAATTTGGAGTTGGAGAAAGATCGTCTCGGTGAGCGATTGGAGACTGAGGTGAGCGTTTTAGAGCGTCAGGTGTTGACGGACGCCCGGTAGGATGCGATTGATAGCCGGAAATGGACACTGTCGGTTTAAATATAGCTCAAGTCGCCGGAGGTTGCATTTCTGGTTCTTTTAACACCTGATCGAGTGAAACCCGACCTGATTCTATGGCCAGAACGGCTCTTAGAACGTGCAGTTCAAACATCATCTCATTGTCGGGAAATTCAGATCTGACTTGATGGCATATTTGATCCAGATGCTCATTTTTGATACCGGTTCGGCGTGCAGCACTGAGATAGTCAAACATCATAATTGAAATCCTTAGAAAAAATACCGTTTTTCAGATAAAGGTTTGCAAATATACTAAAAAAAGAAGCCAGGACAATGGGCGAACTCATTTTAGGTGTAAAGTTAGGGGGTATAAGTCTCCAAAATACATAATCCTAATCCCCTCAGCAGAGCATTTCTACAGGGAGTCACAGAAATGGCTGATTTACTTGAACAGGTCGTCGCAGAGATTCAAAAATTGCCGCAGGACCAGCGGGATGCCATTGCCGCACGTATTATAGCTGATCTGAAAGATGAGCAGGTCTGGACAGAACGTTTTGAGGCCACAACTGATGAGCAATGGGATCGTTTGGCTGAAGGAGTAAGAAGGGAAAACGCTGCCGGTGATACGGACTATGATCAGTTACTCAAGCGTCTGTAATTGAAGTGTAGCGAAGGGTGTAATCGAACCTTATTTTTTTGAAGCCCAACGGCCTCTTCAAACCGTTGGGCTTTAATTATTCGGGCTTCACTGGCGGCTTTAGTAGATTGGTCTCCGAGCACGAGAATAGAGAACTACAAGCAAAATCGGTCTTGATAAATTCCGATTCTCAATGTATTCTCATTGATGGTAGATGTGATTTTACAGAGAGGTGAAACGTTCAGGGAGACAACACATGAAAAAAATTCTCATTACGGGTATGAGCGGGCTTATTGGCGGGGCTGTTCGCGAGCAGCTTGAGGGTAAGTATGAACTTCGTGCGCTCAATCGCCGCGATGTGGCTGGCGTGGATTGTCGGCGGGCTGATATTTCGGATTTTGACGCGATTTGTCCGGCGTTTGAGGGGGTTGATACGGTTGTGCATCTGGCTGCTGCGATTAGAAGCGATTTTGAGGGGTTTGTCGCGCATAATATCGTGGGTACTTATAATGTTTTTGAAGCGGCGCTCCGCGCCGGGGTCAAGCGCGTTATTTTTGCGAGTAGTGGGTCGGTGACAGCGGGTTGGGAGAATGATTCGCCGTATGGTGCGATTGTGTCGGGGCGATACGATGAGGTGCCCGAGAGTTGGGATAAATTTTCCCACGAGACGCCTACGCGCCCGCGTGGGATTTACGGTTGTACAAAGGTCTGGGGCGAGGCTTTGGCGCGGCATTATGCCGATAGTACGGATCTGTCTGTTATTTGTCTCCGCATTGGTGCGGTGAATGCAGAGGATCGGCCCAATGGTACGCGCGGTTATTCTGTGTGGTGCAGTCAAAGTACGATCGCTGGCATGGTTGAGTCGTGTATTGAGGTGTCCGAGGATCTCAAGTTTGACATTTTTTATGTGGTTTCGAATAATAAATACAGCTATCGGGATATGACGCATGCGCGCGATGTGCTCGGTTTTGAACCCGAGGGGGATGCGGAGGATTATCGGTGATGTACAGGACGATTTTTTTTGATGGGTATGGGACGCTTTTTGATAAGGCTTTTGATGCGCTGTACGAGGCATGTCAGATTATTGTCGATGATTTGCAGATCGATATGAGTAAGGAGGCGTTTCTCGATCACTGGGATCGCTACTTTTTTCCTCTGTTGAGAGAGGGAGATTTTATCTCGTTTTGGGATGCGCATATTATTGGCCTGGAGAAGACGTTTACGGATTTGAATGTGCGGGCAAATCCCGAGTCTTATACGGCAGGTCTTTTTGACGCTTTTGGCCGTGTACCCTTGTTTTGCGATGTGAAACCGGCTATTGATGCTTTGTCCGATGTGAAAACCGGGGTTATTTCCAATGCGGATCACGAGCATCTCACGTCTGCTTTGCGTGCTAATGCTCTGAGTTTTCCTGTTGTGGTTAGTTCGGAGTCCGCGCGGTGTTATAAGCCGAATCCCGATATTTTCTTTTCTGCGTTTGAGGCTCTCGGTGCCGATCCCGATCAGACTCTGTATGTTGGCGATTCTCAGGAGGACGATATTGTGGGGGCGAGGCGGGCTGGTATTTCCATTGCATGGCTCAATCGGGATGGGGCTGTGCGGCGGGATGGTATTCCAGAGCCTGATTATGAGATTAGCAGTTTATCGGAGTTGTGCAATATTCTTGGGGAGAAATGATGCGACCGACTGAAATGGAGGAGTATCTTTTTGATTTGCGCGGCTATATTGTGCTCAAAAATGCCGTGGATGCCGAGCATCTCGTCAAACTCAATGAGATTATCGATACGTATCGCGATCTCGAACCCGATGGATGGAGGGGATGGGTTCATCGGAGCGGGGGCCCACGACATTTGCACAATATTTTTGAAATGGGTGAATCTTTTGAACGCTTGATTGACCATCCATCGTGGGTTCATCACATGAGGCGCTTTGTCGGTGGGGATGATGGTCTTTTTATAGATGAATCATTTATCGATATTCGGTCTCGGGGCGGTGCGACGCGCATTCATTCGGGCGCGCACAAAAGGCGTATCCGCACGCAGTTTCGCTTTCACAACAATCAGTTTCGCTGTGGGCAGATCAATATTTTGCTGGCGCTTAACGATATTGGGGATGGCGATGGGGCGACGATGGCGATTCCCGGTTCGCATAAGTCCAATTTGCTTCATCCCGCGTTTGAGGATCCCGAGGGCACGGGTAGTGGGCATTCGCTGGACCGCGTTGAAGCGGCTGTTCAGATTCAGCTCGATGCGGGTGATGCGGTTTTTTTTGTGGATTGTATGGCGCACGGTTCGTCAGAGCGCACGCGCCCCGGTGAGCGTCGCGTTGCTATTATTCGCTATGGTCCGCACTGGGGCAATGACCGATACGGCTATCAGCCTTCGCCCGAGTTGATTGCGCGTTTGACGCCTGAACGACGTAAAATTGTTCAGCCCTTGCCGCCAAAGATGCCGCCGGGTGTGCAAGGCGTAAGTTATTGAGGAGTTACTTGTGTTATGAAAAATGGACATGCACCTCTCGCCCGTTTTACTGTGCTCGATTTGACCCGCGTGCGCGCGGGTCCCACTGCTGTGCGTCAGCTCGCGGATTGGGGGGCGAATATTATTAAAATTGAGCCGCCTGAAAGTATTGACGAGGCGAAGACCATGGGGGGACCGCGTCACGGGCCGGATTTTCAGAATTTGCACAGGAATAAACGCGGGATGACTTTGAATCTCAAAGCCGATGTGGGTCGCGAGGCGTTTTTCCGCATGGTTAAGCGCGCAGATGTGGTTGTGGAGAATTTTCGGCCCGATGTTAAAGATCGCCTCGATATTGGGTATGAGAGGTGTAAGAGAGAGAATCCGGGTATTGTGTACGCGAGTATTTCGGGATTTGGGCAGGAGGGACCATATAGATTGCGCCCGGGTTTTGATCAGATTGCACAGGGTATGGGGGGGTTAATGTGGATTACGGGTTTGCCTGGGCAGGGTCCGGTGCGCGTTGGGGTGCCGATTGCAGATCTCGCTTCTGGTTTGTACACCGCTATTGGTATTCTCACTGCTTTGCTTCAGCGCGAGGAGACCGGGGAGGGGCAGTGGGTGCATACGTCATTGCTGGAAGCTCAGATTGCGATGCTGGATTTTCAGGCGGCGCGGTGGTTGATTGCAAATGAGGTGCCCGAGCAGGCGGGTAATAATCATCCCACGAGTATTCCGACGGGGGTGTTTCAAACCCGCGATGGGTATATCAATATTGCCTGTAGCGGGGAGCTTATGTGGCAGCGTCTGTGCGATGTGCTGGGCGCTGGGGATTTGTACAGGGATGAGAGGTTTTCCAATGGCGGAGTGCGGTTGACCAATCGGGATGTGCTGAATGAGCATTTGCAAAAGTATTTTTTAGGGCGAGATAGTGCCTATTGGATTGATGCGCTGAATGCCGCGGGTGTGCCGTGTGGGCCAATTTATAAGATGGATGAGATGTGGTCTGATCCGCAGGTTATGCACTTGAAGATGTCGCGTTCTGTGACTAACCGCGTTATGGGGGATTGTGATGTGGTGAGGAATGCGACTAATTTGAGCAATGCGCCAGATCTGCCCTACAGGGCGTCGCCCGAACGGGGTGAGCATACGGATGAGATTTTGAGTGAGTTTGGGTTTTCGGAAGATGAAATTGCGGCTATGAAAGAGGGGAATGTCGTTTGATGTTCTCTGTGGGGAGTTCAATGTCAGATAAAATTATTGTGCAGAAAGATGGTGGTGTTGGACATATTCGCCTGAATCAGCCAGAGAAACACAATGCCATTTCTTATGAGATGTGGCAGGGTATGGCGCGGGCTATTGACGATTTTGAATCGGATGATGCTGTTCGCGTTATTGTGCTTTCGGGCGAGGGCGGCAGGGCGTTTTCTGCGGGGGCAGATATTTCGCAATTTGAAGCGCAACGCGGGACGGCAGATGCGGTGGAGGTGTATAACGCGACTATGGGACGCGCTTATGAGAAGCTCGCGCAGGTGCTCAAACCCACGATTGCAAAAATTGCGGGGTATTGTATTGGCGGGGGGCTTGCGACTGCGCTGTGTTGCGATTTGCGGATTGCGTCCGATGATTCGTCTTTTGCCATTCCCGCTGCAAAGCTGGGCCTGGGATATGGGTACGGTGCGCTCAAACCGCTTGTGGGGCTGGTGGGTCCTGCCAATGCGTGCGAGATTTTGTTTACGGCGCGTCGGTTCAATGCTTCTGAGGCGTATCACATGGGTCTGATTAACCGGGTTTTGTCTCGGGATGAGTTAGACGCTTATGTGGATGATTATGCCGAGACCATTGCGGGTAATGCGCCGCTTACGATTAGCGCGACCAAGCAGATTATTGCAGAGATTGGCAAAGATGCAGATCAGCGCGATCTCGATTTGTGCCAGCGGGTTATCGATGCGTGTTTTGCGAGCGAGGATTACAAAGAGGGCCGCGCAGCATTTATGGAGAAGCGCAAGCCGGATTTTCAGGGGCGATAGTTTATCCCCAGAGGGCTTTTAGTCGCGGGATCAAAATTTCTGTGTCGCGGTCGTGGATTTCACCTTGCCACATTTGATTTGTTTGTATGGGGGAGCGGTCAAAGGAAGCCTGCATCAGGTCGGGCAGGTCCAGTGTGCGGAAGCGCGTTTTGAAATAGCCGTCTTCTGTGAGCCAGATTTCGCGGAAGCCCAAGGGGAAACCAATCAGGCAGGCGGTGTCAACGATGAGGAAGTCGCGATACATGCGGATGCGATTGATGTGTCTGTGTCCGGTGAAGATGGCTACGACAGCGGGCAGGTCTTTTACGGCTTCCATGAGTTGCTCGGCGTTGGTGACAATGCCACCCGGTACAAAGTCGGCCTGTGCTTCGTATTGGGGGAAGACCCAGGGGTGAATGAACAGGATGAGGGCGCAGCGGTCATTATGAGCTTTTGCGGCGGCTTCGCGCAAGATGCGGTCGTGTGCTTCTGTCCAGGTGCCCAAACTGTCTTCCAGTGGGCTGACGGGATACACGTTGGCGAGTGCCAGGCGCAGGCGCGGCGCGGCTTCGACAATGTCCAGGGTTTCGGGGATTGGAAATTGTCTGGCAAAAGCCTCAAAACTCCCTTCCTGGGCATCGCAATCGTGATTGCCCGGGACGTAGTATGTGGGCGCGTGAAGGCCGTCAAATGCGTTTTTGGCTTCATCTATGGTTTGCAAGTAGATATCATAGGGCATTTCAAATGCGCCACCTCCGCAGACCACATCGCCGCCGTGTACGATGAAGTCCGCTTTGCAGGCGTTGATGGCGGGTACCATTGCACGGTGTATTTCATGGCTGCGCGTCAGCATTTTTGGCGCGCCGAAGTCTTTTTCGGCAGCGGCGTGGTGATGGCTGTCTGTGACAAAGACAAAGTGTGAAGGCATGGGGTCTCCTTGGGTTAGGGGTCTGTCAACTATTAACTCGAAGGTTTTGGTTGTCATTGCGGCAGGGTTTTAGCCGCAATCCAGTCTATTCAGGGTTGTTACGTAATATCTGTGCTAAATTGAAAGGCGTACAGCCGGGCGCAGAGGATATGAAATCGCAGTTTTACGGTTGTTCCGATTAAGGTGCGTACATCGCCGCCCGACCATGAGACGCGATGGCGCACGGAATCGCCGATTACGGGTTGACACGATAGGCGATCAAATCCTTCGATTACTTCATTGGTATCATCCAAAATTTCGACGCGTATTTCTCCCCAGGTTGCATCTGCGTTTATTTCCAGGTGGGTGCCCGAGAATTGTATGGGTACGGTTGTGATTGTGCCGCCGCTCGGTTTTTCGCCTGCGTCAATCGAGATGAATCCATCCAGGCGCAGTGTTGCCAGACCAATGCCGCTTTTTTCTTCAAACGGACGTCCCATCCCGTTCCAGTGTGGCCGGTTGCTGCCGTGGTAGTAGATGCGGATCTGATCTTTTACGACTGATGGCGCGCCGACCATGATTTCTTCCGATTCATAACTGTCTGGATCTCCCAGCGGGATGAAGATCTCGCGGTTCCCCGCTCGATTCCAATTTGCATTGTCCCGACTCGTGGCCAATTGTACCTGAAGTTTTCCCGTTCGCCAATCAAAAAGGCTGGGCATCATAATATAGGCATAATCCGCTTGCGGGTACTTAAATGCAGCGGATGTGTATATGTCTGTGTCTTCGGGGTCGCGCTCATCTGGTTTCAGGACGATTGTCGGTGTGGTCCAGTGGATGAAGTCTTCGGATTCGATGCGTCCCAATGCGCGGTGCCGCTTCCGCGGTCTCTGGTTTATGCGTACGTACGCGACGTATTTGTCGCTGTCCTGGACCGCGACGTTGAATGTGTCAAAGACGCCGGGTAAGACGGTTTTGGGATGTTTTGTCCAGTGGACGCCGTCCGGCGAGAATGCGACTTTTAGGCCGCCGCCTTCTTCGATGGTTTTGTAGAGCATTTTGTATTTTTTGGTGGGATCCTGCTCTTCGGGTGTTTTTAAGACGCATACGCCGCCGCTTCCGCCGGGTCCGGGGTCCAGTAGCAAGTTGTTTTTGGCAGATCCGTCATGGGGCAGGATGTTGAGGGTAGGTTTTGTCCATTTGAGCCCGTCTTCAGAGGTGGCATAAGCCATGAGTACTGCGCTGTCTTTGCCGTATTTGTAAGTTCGGTTTGTGTACCACATTTTGTGGGTTTGGGCTTCTTCGTCCCACAGGACGGAGCCGTAGAGTTGTACTTGCAGTTCCCAGGGCGTGTCGGGTACGAGCAGTGGGTTCTGCGAATGTTTGACTGGCTGGTGCATGACATAGCGAATCCCTTCGGCGCGTTCTACCAGAAACCCGTCGTCCAGAAAGAGCTGCTTCTGGTCACCCACATCGATGTGACGTGCCACATGCCGGGGCCAGCTTGCGTAGTTGATGTCTGATGCCATGATATTGTCTCCTGATTTTTATTATAGGATCATTTTAATATTGTGGGATAAAGAAGTATAGAGTTTTTTATATTGGTTGACAGGGCATAGCCGCGCCGCCGTCATCGCGGCATGGTGTTGAGCCGCGATCCAGTGATGTTGGGTCGCCTATAATAAATACAAGGGGTATCCATGACAAATAATTTGAGTACCCGTGCGGATTTTGGTGAACATATCGGTTTTATCTGGTCTATTGCCGAACTTCTGCGGGGCAATTACAAGCAATCGGAGTACGGGAAGGTGGTGCTGCCGTTCACGGTTTTGCGACGGCTCGATTGCGTGTTGGTGCCCACGAAAGACGCTGTGCAGGCGCAATTGGAAAGTCTGCCTGAGAATATTGACGATACGATGCGCGAGACAATGCTCAATATGGCGAGTGGAAACAATTTTCACAATACAAGTCCGTTTACCTTTGAGAGACTGCTGGACGATCCCGACAATATTGCTGCTAATTTGAATAATATGATTAACGGGTTTTCGTATGATGCGCGTGATATTTTTATCGATCGTTTTAATCTGCCCGAACAGGTTGCGCGGCTCGACCGGGATAATTTGCTCTATCTGATTGTCAGCCGTTTTGCACAGGCGGATTTACATCCGGATCGCGTTTCCAATCTGCAGATGGGATATATTTTTGAAGAACTCATCCGCAGGTTTTCCGAACAGAGCAATGAGACGGCTGGCGAGCATTTTACGCCTCGTGAAGTTATCCGGTTGATGGTCAATCTTCTTTTTTTAGAGGATGAGGCCGCGCTTACCCAACGGGGTATTATTCGCAAGTTGTACGATCCGGCGTGTGGCACGGGAGGGATGCTTTCTATTGCGGAGGATTATCTCAGAGAACTCAATCCAGAAGCCAGTTTGATTGTGTACGGGCAGGAACTGAATGATGAGAGTTATGCGACTTGTAAGTCAGATATGATGATTAAGGGGCAAGATGCGAAAAATATTCATCCTGGTAATAGTTTTACAGAGGATGGCCTTCCCGATGAGAAATTTGACTATTTGTTGTCCAATCCGCCGTTTGGGGTTGAGTGGAAGAAGGTTGAATCCGAGGTTAAGGACGAAGCCAATCTCCTGGGGTATAAGGGACGCTTTGGCGCAGGGCTTCCGCGTGTTAGCGATGGTTCTTTGCTTTTTGTGCAGCACATGATTTCAAAGTTTAATCAGAATGACGATTTGTCCCGTCTGGCTGTTGTGCTCAATGGGTCGCCTCTTTTTACGGGCAGCGCGGGTAGTGGGGAGAGCGAGATCCGTCGCTGGATTATTGAGAATGATTATTTGGAAGCGATTATAGCCCTGCCTACAGATATGTTTTACAATACGGGCATTGCGACGTATATCTGGATTATTACTAATCAGAAGACGCCGCAACGCAAGGGTAAAGTGCAATTGATCAATGCCACAGATTTTCACGTTGCAATGATCCAGAGCCTGGGTAGCAAGCGCAAGGAGATTTCCGATCAACAGATCGCGGAGATTACGCAACTTTTTGGTGATTTTGAGGATGTGCAGGACCGGGTGAAGATTTTTGACAATGTTGATTTCGGGTATCAACGCATTACCGTTGAACGCCCGCTCAAGCGCAATTTTCAGGTGTGTGAAGATCGCATTGAGATTCTCAAGTCGGCGAGGAGCTTTACCCGTTTGTCGCAAGAACTGCAACAACGCATTATTGAGGTTCTGGGTACACTTGAGGGTGATTACAAATACAAAAACCGCGATGAGTTTATTCGCCTTCTTACGGATGCTTTTACAGGGGCGCAAGTGAATATTACTGCGGCTCAATTGAAGTTGATCTATCAATCCTTGAGCGAGTATGATGAGACCGCTGATGTTTGTACCAATCGCAAGGGAGAACCAGAACCCGATCCCGATTTGCGCGATTATGAAAATGTGCCGTTGCGAGAGGATATTGACGAGTATTTTGAACGTGAGATTCAGCCTCATGTGCCCGATGCCTGGATAGATTACAGCAAGACAAAAGTGGGTTACGAGATTCCCTTTAACCGGTATTTCTATACGTTCAAACCGCCCCGCCCGTTAGATGAAATTGGTGCGGATTTGATAGGTGTGACGGATGTTATTGTTGAAATGATTGAAGGTGTGACGGATGGTATTGTTGAAACGGTTGGAGGGATTTTGAATGGGTGATAACGTGATTCACAGTCGAGACTTCGATGAAGTCGTCCAGATGATTGCCATAGCAAAACAGCGTGCGTACTCGGCGGTCAATACAATGCTGGTCGAACTGTACTGGCAGGTTGGGGAATATATCCATAACAAATTGGCGTCTGCGGCGTGGGGCGAGGGTGTCGTCAATCAATTGGCGAATTATCTCAAAACGACGCAGCCTGGTTTGCGTGGATTTACAAGGGCGAATCTGTTTCGGATGCGGCAATTTTACGCAACCTATCGGGATGATGAAAAAGTCTCACCACTGGTGCGACAATTGCCATGGACGCACAACCTTATCATCATGTCGCAGAGCAAAACCCCAGAAGAACGCGAGTTTTATCTGAAAGTAGCGATCCGCGAAAGATGGTCTAGCCGTGAGCTTGAACGTCAATTTCAGGGTGGGTTGTTTGAGCGGACTGTCCTCAATCCGCCAAAAGTCTCAGCAGTGCTGAGACAATTACATCCAGAAGCTCAGGAAGTACTTAAAGATGTCTATTTGCTGGAGTTTCTCGATTTGCCCGGTGATCACGCAGAGTCTGATTTACAGCGGGCACTCATTGCAAAGTTGCAAAATTTTCTGATCGAATTGGGTCGGGATTTTTGTTTTGTAGGTGCGGAGTTTCCTCTTCAGGTTGGTGGTCGCGATTTTGCACTCGACCTGCTCTTTTTCCATCGCGAGCTTAATTGTTTGGTCGCGTTTGAACTGAAGGTGGGGCGGTTTGAGCCGGAGTATTTGGGCAAGCTAAATTTTTATCTAGAGGCTTTGGACCGCGATGTGAAGAAGCCTCACGAACAACCAGCTATCGGTGTTTTGCTATGTGCGAGCAAAGACGTGGAAGTTGTCGAGTACGCGCTTAGCCGCACGCTTTCGCCCGCATTGATTGCCGAATATCATAGGCAGTTACCGGACAAGAAACTGCTACAGGCTAAGTTGCAAGAGTTTTATTTGCAATGCGAGTCCGCCGAGGAGAACGACACATGAGCTTTCGGAAGTATGAGACATATAAGGAGAGTGGGGTTGAGTGGCTGGGAGAAATCCCTGCTGGGTGGACGACCCAAAAATTGAAGTTTGTTGCGAGGGTTCAGCCGAGTAACGTAGATAAGAAGAGCAAAAAGGATGAAAAGGAGGTGCAGCTTTGTAACTATACCGATGTGTATTACAACGAAGAGATCACAGCCGATTTGCCTTTTATGAAGGCGACTGCGTCCGATGTTCAGATCAAAAAGTTTACTTTGAAAAGAGGGGATACCATAATCACAAAGGATTCTGAGGACCCCAATGACATTGCTGTTCCAGCTTATGTTCCACAGGATTTGGATGGTGTAGTCTGCGGCTATCATCTGGCCTTGCTAAGACCTGAGAAAGGGACATGCGGCGGATATTTGAAGCGGGTTATGGATACCCAGTATGCGAGAAGTGCCTTCGCCACCCGAGCCAATGGCATAACGCGATATGGACTTGGAACTTATGCCATCAGTAATTTCATACTCCCGTTTCCTCCACTCGAAGAACAAAAGCAAATCGCTGCATTCCTCGACAAAGAAACGACGAAGATCGACACCCTCATTGACAAGCAAGAGCAATTGATCACGCTGCTTCAGGAAAAGCGGCAGGCGATCATTTCACATGCCGTTACCAGAGGATTGAACCCGAATGTGAAGATGAAAGACAGTGGTATTGAATGGTTGGGGAAGATGCCAGCGCATTGGGAGGTGAAGAAACTCAAACACGTCGTAACCAAACCTTTGATGTACGGTGCTAATGAGGCGGCAATAGACGACGATAGGGACCAACCGCGTTTTGTTAGGATAACGGACATAAGAAACAATGGCACTTTGAGAGAAGATACGTTCAGGTCGTTACCCTGGCATTTGGCAAAACCCTATATGCTTCGGGAAGGAGACGTATTATTAGCACGGAGCGGAGCAACTGTAGGTAAAAGTTTCATTTATTCGAGCGATTGGGGCGAATGTTGTTTTGCTGGGTACTTGATCAAAGCAAGTATTGATATTTCAAAAGCCTCTCCCCATTGGTTCTATCTTTATACAGAAAGTGATTATTATTGGAACTGGATCAGCAGCACCCTGATCCAAGCAACGATTCAAAATGTCAGCGCGGAAAAATACAATAACTTCTCCTTGTGTATTCCTCCAAAACAGGAACAAAATCGAATCATCGCATATCTCGACAAAGAAACGGCGAAGATCGATACCCTCATTGAAAAATGTGAAACGGCGATTGAGCTACTCAAAGAACGCCGAACCGCGCTGATCTCCGCTGCGGTGACGGGAAAGATTGATGTGCGGAATGTAGGCTAAAGGAAATAATATGGATAAAATTCCAGACTGGCTTAAGAAGATTCTTTGGTGCCTCTTATTTTTTATCTCATTATTAGTGGTGAGCATCCTTTGGAGGTATATGCCTTTTGACTGGCTCTCCTATTTTTTTGAAATAGATAAGGAGACGCAATTTGGAGATAGGTTTGAAGCCATTAATGCTCTATTTGCTGGCTTGGCTTTTGCAGGTGTCATTTTTGCAATAATTCTCCAATGGCTAGAACTTGGACTCCAACGGCAAGAATTAAAGGACACACGGGCTGAAATCACGGGACAAAAGGAAACACTTCAGAAGCAGAATTTTGAGAGCTCATTCTTTCAACTTCTTGGCCTGCATAATGATATTGTTAGTTCATTGATTATGTCGAAGGGGACGGTGCGGAGTAGAAAGATTGGAGATGTCCCGCGAGTTACGAGTCTGGGAGAGTATCAGGGACGTGCCTGTTTTGAGAATTTACTCACAAGATTTAAGGGTTTCTATGATCGAGATCAGGAAGATAACGGAGATCAGGAAAACGAAGAGAATAAGGAAAAATCTCAGGATATAGAGGATAATGACGACTCTCACTCACTTGTATATATAGACAAGACATACGAAAAATTCTTTGCTAAATATCAATCGCATGTTGGTCATTACTTTCGGCATTTGTACAATGTTGTCAAATTTGTTGATGATCAAAAGGATTTCCCCAAAAAATTCAAAGAAAAGAAACGCTACACCAATTTCATCCGCGCGCAACTGTCAAGCGATGAATTGGGTCTTCTCTTCTACAATTGTCTGAGTAAACGGGGAGCCAAGTTCAGGGATTTAGTTGAGAAATACGCCCTTCTTGAGGATATGCGTTTTGAAACGCTTATGGATCCAGAACATAAAAAGCTCTATGATTCAAATGCTTATGGCGAATCTACATAAAAAATAAAATCGCCGTCTGCTTTGACAGAGAGACGGCGAAGATGGATACTTTTGTAGAAATCGGTCAATTTAGTGTATATTCTTTCCAGGGAATAGCCGATAGTGGAACATTAGCCATAAAGTCCACAATATCTCGGCGACCATAATAAGATGCACGACCTTGATGA
Source organism: Gemmatimonadota bacterium (assembly GCA_026706845.1). Taxonomy (NCBI): domain Bacteria; kingdom Pseudomonadati; phylum Gemmatimonadota; species Gemmatimonadota bacterium. The sequence continues at coordinate 5,366 of JAPOXY010000155.1, read as the reverse complement.
TCCTGAGCCATAAGCACTACTGGGCAACCAGAAAAAACAGGAGCAAAGGACTGAATCGTATTTTGAGCAGAATGAGAGTTGTCCAAGACATGCTTTTTGACGATGACAATGGCAAACGTGACGCCTTGCTCTCTAATTACAGCACCTTGAAATTTCATGGTTCTACTCCTTGCTATGGGTTATAATAATTAACCGCGCCCACTTTTATTTTTTGTGCGGTCAACGATACGATAACCTTGATTTCTTTTGGGTGTTGGGGGCAGAGGTTCTCCCTTCACGACAGTTCTTTCCTTACCAGTTCGACCTCCGCGTGGACCAATGATCTCATATTGGCCAGAGGCAGGAGCCTTTTGACCCGGGCGATGGTGCTTGCTCATATAATCACCTTCCTTTCGGCTTGACATTTAAATTCTCATCACATTTCTTTCAGACGATACGTAACTGAAAATATAGACGATTCGTATATATAAAGAATATAAAGGATTGGGGCCGCTATGTCAACTCCTACATCTGTTTTTTCCGATAACCTGAAAAAGATACGAGAAATCAAAGGATTAAGTCAGGCTGAACTTGCAAAAAGAGCTGGACTTCAGCCATCCGCAGTCTCACATTTTGAGACGGGTAGGCGGGCACCATCCTTTGATAACTTAAAGCGTTTGGCAGACACCCTTGAGGTCACTACTGACTTTCTGATAGGTCGTGATATTGATCCAACAACGTCTGGTCCGACCTTACAAAGTATTTTTAGAAATGCTCAAGAAATGGCAGATGAAGACCGTCAGCAATTAGCTGAGTTCGCAGCATTTCTTGCCAACAAAAAGAGATCGTAGTGGTAGGAGTAACGTGTGAATCAAAGACACCGATTATTGCAAGCAGAAGCCCATGCTGAAAATTTGGTGACACAGCTTGGTATAGTATCTCTTCCTATCAACCCTATTGAGATTGCCGAGCAATATGCAATCCAATGTCAGCGTGGAGAAATACAGGGATTTTCGGGTTGCTTGGTAAAACAAGGAGATGTTTTCGGCATTCTTTATTCATCTAAATTCAACAATGACGGGTTTATTCGGTTCACTGTGGCACATGAATTAGGGCACTATTTCTTACCAGGCCATCCGGAACTTTTATTTCCAGAAGGCGATGGTATTCATCACTCTCACAACGGATTTACAGACAGTGTGATTCACGAGCTTGAGGCCGACCACTTTGCCGCAGCGCTACTCATGCCTCGACATTTATTTGGAGTAGCACTGGGTCAAGAGACAATTCCGGGATTTTATGCAATTGAAGCACTTTCCGAAAAATGTAAAACATCAATTACTGCTACTGCCATCCGATATGCGACCTTTGCAGACTATCCCGTTGCTCTCATCGTAAGTTCGAATAATAGAGTTGAGTACTCGTTTATGTCTGACACGATGAAAACAAAAATTCAAGGAGCATCGTGGCTGAGAAAAGGGGAAGGCATACCTCCACAAAGCCAAACCTCTGCATTCAATGAAGATCAAAACAACATTCTATCGGGTGCAAAAGAGGAAAGTAGCTCCTACTTGGATGCCTGGTTTCCAGGAGCACAGTCGGAGGAAGTCAATGAAGATGTGATTGGACTGGGAGGATATGGAAAGACCTTGACTGTTCTATTTTCTGAAGAATCACTTACAGATGATAACGACTTAAATTTTTTTGATTATGGCTACCATGAGTAATTACAACCTGCGACTGCTCACCTCGCTTAAAGCCGAGGCGGAAAAAGTGGCGGAGGAAGAGGGCACAACGCTCAACCAGTTTATTAACGTGGCTGTAGCGGAGAAGTTGGCTGCTTTGCGGACGGCTCGCTACTTTCAAGAACGCGCCACACGCGCTGACTTGGAGACGTTTGATCGTATTCTGGGGACGGCTGGCGATGAGCCACCGCACAGTGGAGATGAGATATTGCCAACAGAAAATTGATGTTCGGATGCAGAATTTATACAGGATAAGGACTTCTCAACTGATATACTCCGTGAAGGCGTGACAAATGCAACAAACCATTGAAGCTACGATTGATGAACAGGGCAATGTGCAGTTATTACAGCCTATCCAGTTGTCAAAACCACGACGGGCTTATGTGACGATTCTCGATGATGAGCGAGAGATTCCAGAAACGGCATTGTTAAGTGAGGCCGCACTTGCCGAAGACTGGGATCGTTCAGAGGAAGACGCCGCGTGGTCACATCTACATCCTGCGCCTGTTCGCATCGCTTGGGGTCAAGTGCGCTCTGTTGTCGAGGCTGCTGCTTCCGAGTTGAATTGGAATGTGGAAATCTCCATTGATACTGCTGAAAATCTCATTGTCGTAGCTGTGCCAGAAGATCAGGACGACCTGATGGTGGAGACGGAGTTTGATTTCTACACATTGATTATGAAGCAATTAGATCAAGATGTCTTTAAGGCAATTAATTTCTTTTTCGTTTCGGATTCTGACTGATCGGATTTTAGATTATTATGATTTTAGATCCAGTACTACGCTCCAGAGTTAGGCAAGAGAAATGAGTGAGATGAAGATGAGATACTTTGAGCCAGAAGACATCTTATACCTGGCGATTTCTGATGAACCGGAAAACGGTAGTATTGAACTCAGTCCCAATATCACAGCAGAATACAACGATAAGGGTGAGATCATTGGCATTGAAATTCTCAATGCCAGTGACTTCATTCGAGATTCAATCGCTGATTTGGAGACTTTTTGTCGGGATAGAGGCATAGCAGAGTGGTATTCAAAGATACCCGGGCTTCTTGAGAGCCATTTCCCAAATTTAGAGGGTATAGAATTCAGCCTTCAAGAAGATGATGAATCTGAAGATGTCTTTGTTGAGGTATTATTCTCGGTCTCGGGTGAGCCAGAAGAAATTAATGACTCTTATGACATATTTCTTGACACCTGGGTCGAGGAGGTTCCGGCAGAGGCAAGAGCATATTTTCAGCTTCTTTTGGATATTGTGGAATAGTCATAGGAGATAGAAATTTTGAAAATTCACAAGTATTACGTCCTTGACGAAAATCAGGTTCCGATAGCGGTACAGATTCCGCTGTCGGAATTTGAGCGTTTGGAAGAAGCAATTGAAAATCATGGTCTCGCACAATTGATAAATGAAGTACAGGATGAAGAACGTCTTACTGGAGAGGATGCCTATAATTACTATAGGTCGCTGAAAAGTTGAATATTTCCTGATCTCTCACAATGACACGCAAACCCACATCTGAAAAAGACTTTGAGGACGCGATTGAAGCGTGGCTGGTAGATCACGCTGGATATGCCAAAGCCGATAATCGGCTGTTCGATTCTGCACTCGGTCTGGACAAACACACGTTGCTCGCGTTTCTCAATGAGACGCAGTTCGATACAATGGACGCGCTCAAGAGGAATTATGGCAGCGCGTTGGAGGAGGCGGTTGTCAAGCGGATTGCCTCTGAGTGCGATAAGCGCGGGTTACTCGATGTGGTGCGAAATGGCGTGCGCGACCGGGGGCAACATCTGCGTCTGGCGTATTTTCGCCCTCCGACCCGTCTGAATGTCGAAACGGAAAAACGCTATAATCAGAATCGCCTCACGGTGACGCGACAGGTGCGTTATGATCTGGATAGCAATAATTCGATAGATATGCTCTTGTCGCTCAATGGTCTGCCCATTGCTACGGTTGAACTCAAAAACGCTTTCACTGGACAGCGTACGGGTCACGCTATTCAGCAATATATCAAGGACCGCGTTCCTACCGTTAGAACACCCCTTATCCAGTTCAAAAAACGCGCTCTCGTGCATTTTGCCGTTGATACCGATGACGTGTATATGACGACGCGGCTTTCGGGTGATAAGACTTTCTTCCTGCCTTTTAACACGGGTAACAAAGGTGGCAAGGGCAATCCAGACGATCACCAGTATGAGACGGGATACAAAACCGGTTATCTCTGGGAAGAAATCTGGCAGCGCGATAGTTGGCTGGATATTATCCACAGATTTATCCACCTTCATGTGGAAAAAAGTACCGACGTCACCACGCGCAAAACCACTACTAAAGAAGCGCTCATTTTTCCCCGCTATCACCAGCTTACCGCTGTTCGCAATCTGATCGCAGGTACCAGAGCCAAAGGTATGGGCCACAATTATCTGATTCAGCACAGTGCTGGATCGGGTAAGACCAATACCATTTCATGGCTCGCTCATCAGCTTGCCAGTATCCACGATGATGAGGACGCGCCTATTTTCAATTCGGTTGTGGTTGTTTCCGACAGGCGTAATCTGGACAAGCAGTTGCAGGATAATATTTATCAGATCGAACACAAGCAGGGCGTGGTTGTCAAAATTGATGAGGACCGCAATTCGAGTGATCTGGCTGATGAACTCAATAAGGGGACGAAGATCATCATTACGACCCTGCAAAAATTCTCTTTTTTGATGGGCAAGGTGGAAGATCTGTCAGATAGGACATTCGCGGTGATTGTGGATGAGGCTCATAGCAGTCAGGGTGGGCGAAGTGCGAGTAATTTGCGCGGTGTGTTGGGTGGGCTTGAGCAAGCAGAGGCTGAGGAGGCTGAGGGAGAAGATCCGCCCGATATGGAAGATTTGATTCTTGCGGAGGCCAAACGCCGGGGACCACAGCCGAATATCAATTTCTACGCTTTTACGGCTACGCCTAAACACCGTACGCTCGAAATGTTTGGCGTGCGCGATGCAGAGGGCAATCCGCAGCCGTTCCATCTTTACGCTATGCGTCAGGGTATTGAAGAGGGTTTTATCCACGATGTGCTTAAGCATTACACTACGTACAGGACGTATTACAAATTGTCCAAAGCGATTGAAGACGATCCCGAGGTGGATGAGAGCAAGGCGAAGCGGGCTATTGCGCGGTTTATGAGTTTGCATCCGCACAATATCGCACAGAAGACGGAAATTATGGTTGAGCATTTTCGGGCTTTTACCCGCAAGAAGATCAATGGCAATGCGAAAGCGATGGTTGTTACGCGCTCGCGGTTACATGCGGTGCGCTACAAACAGGCTTTTGACAAATATATTGCGGCGAGAGGATATACCGATCTTAAAACACTTGTGGCGTTTTCTGGAACTGTTTTCGATCCAGATGTCGAGGATATGCAGTACACAGAGGCGAGTATGAACGGCATCAGTGAACGAGAATTGCCCGCCCATTTTGCTACGCCCGAATATCAGATATTGATTGTTGCGGAGAAATATCAGACCGGTTTTGATCAACCTCTTTTGCATACGATGTTCGTCGATAAGCGGCTTGCAGACTTGAAAGCGGTTCAGACTCTGTCGCGGCTCAATCGCACAGCAGGCGGGAAGGTGGATACATTTGTGCTGGATTTTGCCA
>JAPOXY010000154.1 GCA_026706845.1 Gemmatimonadota bacterium | reverse complement strand
AACAGATCCCAGATCGAGATTGCCTCCGACCATCCATCGGTGGGAGTCAAACTGGCCACCCATGCCATAAAAGTAGTCAATCTGAGGTTCGCGCGTCAGACTTACACCCGCTTTGACATGCAACCCGAGGGCATCGGCCATCTGAGGAACACACAGCACCATCAGGGCTGCCAGTCCCCAGGCAGCGAATATTGAAATCACTCGATTCATGTTACCCCCTTTCCTTTGGATTGAATGTCTATTTAGATACGCACAAATCAGGCTGTCCCATTTCCTCCGTTTTTTGCCCACAATGCCTTGAGCACTTCGCCTGGCGACATGGGCAAATTTGTCATTCTCACACCCACAGCATCGTAAATCGCATTTGCAACTGCCGCAGCAGGTGGAACAATCGGCACTTCCCCCACCCCTCGCACACCATAGGGGTGGCCGGGATTTGGCACTTCGACGATATGGGTTTCAATCATGGGCAAATCGAGACATGTGGGCATCCGGTAATCGAGCAAACTCGCATTGGTCAAAAGTCCATCTCCATTATAGGCGTATTCTTCGTTGAGTGCCCAGCCAATACCCTGTGCTGTGCCTCCCTGCATTTGCCCTTCGACATAACTGGGATAGATAGCTTTGCCAGCATCTTGAATCATAGAGACGCGCAAAATCTCCACTTTGCCCGTTTCAGTATCGACCTCAATATCGACAATCATTACCGCAAAAGCTCCGCCCACGCCGGACGGATTTACGGTTGCCCTGCCCATAACAGGACCACCGGTCTCGTCAAGAATTCCGGCTAATTCTTTGAACGAGAGGGTTTTAGAAGAATCAGATGAAGAAAATGTACCATCGTCAAAAACCACATCATCAGTCGAGATCTCCCACAATTTTGCCGCGCGTTCAATCAACTGCTCCTTGATATCAAGGGCGCACTGATAAGCCGCCCACCCGGTTGCAAATGTCGTGCGACTTCCCCCTGTTACATCTGTATCGCCGATAGAATCCGTATCAACGACCTGTGGCTTGACGTCTTCTGCTCCGATGCCGAGAACTTCGGCCAATTGCATCGCAATAGACGTTCGGGTTCCGCCAATATCCGTAGAACCCTCGACCAGACTGACTGTACCATCGGAATTTACACTGGCAGCGGCACTCGACTTTAGACCCACGTTGAACCAGAAACCCGAAGCAATTCCGCGCCCGCGGTTTTTGCCATCGACTTGCGTCGCGTAGTGATCTGAATCCAGAGCTGTTTTGACACATTCCTCGTTACCAATTCGTGGATAAACCGGACCATCTGCGCGGCGCGTACCTTCTCTGGCAGAATTCTCGAGCCGAAACTCGAGTGGATCGGCATCCAATTGCTCACAAATCTCGTCGATAATCGTTTCGGAAGCAAAAGCGGCATTGGTTGCGCCGGGCGCCCGATAGGCCATGGTCTGAGGTTTATTGACCAGCACCTCGTATCCGTCAATCAGCACATTGGGAATATTGTAGGGCGCGAAAATGCACATGGCACCTGGGGCTGCCCAACTACCGGGGAAACCACCCGACTCATATGCCATATACGCATATGCGGCGACAATCTTACCCGCTTTGTCAACCCCCATTTTGCACTTGATAAAAGAGCCAGCGGTCGGGCCAGTTGCCTGTAAAACTTCCGTGCGGCTCATGACCATCTTGACGGGGCGTCCCGTCTTTCTCGACATAATTGCGGCCAGAGGTTCGAGATAAATCCGAATTTTGCCCCCAAATCCACCGCCAATTTCCATGGGTACGACTTTGACCTGTGAAACTGGTACATCCAGGATCTGCGCAGTCTGTTCGCGCACGGTAAATGCGCCCTGCGTGCTGCACCACACCGTGATCTGATCATCAGCACCCCACAAAGCCGTGGCATTTTGGGGTTCTATATACCCCTGGTGAACCGTCGCCGTGTCAAATTCTCGCTCAATGACGAGTTCCGCCTCTGCAAATCCCTTTTCCACATCGCCCAATTCATGGCGAAAATGGGTACAAACATTGCTCTTTTGACCCGTATCTTCGCCCAGTGACTGCGTGGTCTGGTCTTCCAGAAGCAAAGGCGCGTCCTCTTTCATGGCTTCGTGGACCGTCAAAACGGGTTGCCACCCCTCGTCA
>JAPOXY010000153.1 GCA_026706845.1 Gemmatimonadota bacterium | reverse complement strand
AGTTGATACAATCTGTTCGGAATCTTTAAATAGTGAAAATTTAATCACTGCTATGAATAAAAGGCTAAAACTGCCACGTTTTCGGCATGATATAGTTATGGATGGCGCATTAAAAACAAAAGAATTTATCGCGAATTTATAGATTGCCCTCAAAAGATTTAATGACTAAAAAAAGACCAAAGAATTCCCATGAAGTCTCTGAGCTAACGACCGAAAACGACCAGATCAATATTAGCAAAACGGTTGAAGATTTTAACCGTTTAGGTTTCCGGTTTATCAGAGCTTTCATTTTTTTAGTAATAGGCTCGGCTGTTCTGCTCAGTGTAGCAGCAGGAGTGTTAGTATGGAATCTTAGTATGGATAAGACTGTAACGGGAAGAGGAAGTATAGAACCTGAAGAACGTCTCGATATCAAAGTAAGAATTTCAGGAATTATTGAGAGGGTTTATATTCGTCAAAATGATAGAGTCGCCAAAGGGGATTTAATCGCGATTCTATCAAATGAAGAATGGAAAAAGGAGTTGGATAGAATTAAGAAGGAGATTGATATTAATCGAAGCAAAATTTCTGAACTACAACTCCAAATCAATAGTGAAAAAGAAATCTTGGAAGCAGAAATTAAACGCACAGAAGCTCAGGTCAGGACCTCAGAGCTTCATTTAGAACAGATAGAGAGAGAATACAATGTGTATCTTAATCTCTATCATGCCCATAAAGATCCACAAAGTCATAAACTTGAGAACTTTCTGCCGCTTCAAATTCGAAAATCACTGCTTGAACAGGCAAAAGGGGATTGGTTCCGGGCACAGAAGCAACTCACTTCGTTACAAAGTAAGAAACAACAGATTCAAACCTTGCGAGAAATGAATAGGCAACTGGTTCAAGAGTCTGAATTTTATAAGCAAAAAATTTCACAGTGTAAAATTTATGCACCAGAAGAAGGAATCATTCTTACAGAAAGTATTGAAAAACGAGAAGGTGATTACTTACACGCAGGTGGCACAATTCTACAACTCGCACGTTTTGGAGAATGGCAGGCTCATATTTTAGTGAAAGAGATGGATGTACATAAAATCAAGCAAAGCCAAAAGGTTAATTTATTTGTGGATTCTTTCCCCCATTTAGAATTTAAAATTTTTAAAGGCCAGGTTACATCCATTTCACCCACACCAGTCTTGACAAAAACTTTACCGGAAGGCGTTTATTATTCAATCATTTGCCGCGTTGAACAGCCCCATGTTATTGGCGATGACATTGTGTATTCTCTGGTTGATGGTATGAGTACTGAGGCTAAAATCATCATTGAGAGAGACAAAATAATGAACATTTTATGGAAAGAATTATTACAGGTTTCAAGCAAAGTGACGAAATCCACCTTTTCACTAAATTTGGATAGGCAACCTGATAGTCAAAAAAATTAAAAAAGAGCTTGACCCAAAGCTCTTATGTCTGTTACGTCACAGCAATTTTAGGGCTACGGTTTGTCACATCAACTTAAAGGAGGTTTTTTATGCCACAATCATCTCAGTCTGACTCTACTCGAGTGACAGTAGTTCCTGATACATTGGTTAAGGGAGCGAGTGAATGGGAAGTATGGGGGCCGCCAAACGAAAGAGCCCTCGCTTGGCAGGATAGCATGATAGAAGCGCAGACCTTGCAACCGGGACATGATATTGAGGTATCCCTTGCAGAACGAATCTTCAGACCTGTCACAACGACTTATAAGGTCTTAAAGATCGCTGCAAAACAAGTCGGAAAGTGGTGGAATGAAGAAGATGAAAAAAAGAAAATAGAAAGTGCCGATGATGATACCTGAGATTTAAATCTTATGCCCTTTCTGTGACGTAACGGACATTTTATTTATGGTTTTTTTATCAAAATTAAAGCATGATCAAGGTAGAGAGTCAGCCCAACAGAATTGGGGAATTCTATTTCCTTTGATTCTGCTGATTACCCACGAAATTTTTACTGTAATATTATTAGAGTTCCCTACTTTCCTGGTCTATTTGACAAAAGTTTCGCCATTTTTTGAAGAACGACTGACAAAAATTTCACCAAAATATATTTTACGGGTGGGAAATGAACTGGTCATTACGATTGTCAATATATCAATTATTATAATTATAAGATATATTTTACGGATTCGATATGATACTTCGTTCAATCAAATGGGGCTATCCTTCTGTAATTTTAGGAAATACTTATTCTATGGAGGAACAATAGGGATAATTAAATCAACAGTGATCATAATTCCCATTCTTATGATCTGGCCAGAATATACAGAATCTTATAAGAGAATTGATATATTGCAAGGAGCAAGTGTATTGCAAGGGGTAAGTCTTTTCTTTGGTTATTTTTTGGGAATGATTATAGCAGGTCCTCTTTGCGAAGAAATTTTATTTCGCGGTCTCTTTTTTTCTGCCCTCAGGAAGTACGTCAATTTATTCTGGGCTATCTTGATTTCTGCATGTTTATTTTCGTTTACTCATGGCTTTTTTCCCGTCATGATTTCTGCTTTCTTGTCCGCCATATTACTGTGTTTTCTTTATGAAAAGACCAGATCATTAATGTTGTGTATAACTATCCATGCGGTCGGTAATGTCTTTAATAATCTGTATTTTATTCTGTTCTCATTTATTATTTAGACAGAGAAAGGGATAGTAATTTGGCGCGGGAGTTTTGGAAAATTGTTGAAATGCTGCGTGGACACCGAAGGATGATTGCTCAATCCATCGGTGTCAATCTTTTTATGATTTTGATCTCATTACTACCACCATATTTGACAAAAATTTTGATAGATAATGTTTATCCAAATCAAGATGAGCACCTTCTGTATATCGTTCTTATCCTAACAGTGCTCATTTCGATTTTCTCGGGTTTTATATCTTTTATAAATGGGTATTTTGTTCACAATTTAAATATGCGTCTAGCTCTAAAAACAGGACTGGAATTTTACAGACATATTGGCACCCTCAACTTTAGCTTTTTTGATCAGCGAAAAGTAGGGGAGATTATGTCGCGGGAAAGCGATGCACTCTCGTCTATAAGCGGTGTGTTGGTGATTATAAATACGGCATTTCAAAGCTTGTTTACTCTGCTCATCTTTCCGCCAATTCTGATCTATATAAATTGGAAACTCGCTTTGCTAAGTATTGCGGTACTTCCAATTGATGTGATAATGTCGTGGTATATGTCTAAATTTTCAGCTAATAGGACCAGGATTCTTGCCGAGAAAAGTGCTGAAGTTTCGGCAAAACGAATTGAGTACATCTCTGGTATTCGAACTATTCAGGCTTTAGGTATAGAAAATTTTATCTTTGGAAGAATTAAAAATTTGACCGTAGAAACTGCAGGTATAAGGCTGAATACCTATGCGTGGCAAGGCACTGCCAGTTTCTTCTTATCTTCTGCTCATGCGGTGGGAGCATTTATATATAGTATCTACGGATGGATCCAGATCCTATCTGGTCACTTGACATTGGGTAGTTACCTGGCATTTACTGCATATGTAGGCTATTTGTCAGCACCTATGCAAGGGATGATGAGCCTATTGATAAATTACCGGGAAGTTCTTGTTCATATTCAAAGATTTACGGACATCTATGACCTTCGTCCAAATATATACAACGACCCCAAACTTGACCCTCTCATTATCACAAAGGGTTCAATCGTTTTCAATCAGGTCACCTTTGCCTACAAAGATGAATTGGTACTGAAAAATATATCTCTGGCGTTTCAAGCAGGCTGTATCACGGCAGTGGTAGGTAAGAGTGGAAATGGAAAGACGACCTTAGTCCAACTCATCCCGCGGCTATATGATCCACAGGCTGGAACAATTACTATTGACAACCAAAAAATTGAACAAGTCAGCCTTTCTTCGCTGAGAAAACAGATTGGCTTTGTACAACAAGACCCATTCTTATTTTATGGGACGATAAAAGAAAATATAGCTATTGGACGCACACAATGTCCAATGTGGCGTATCGAAGAAGCCGCCAAAATTGCTGACGCACATGAATTTATTCAGGCACTTTCCGAAGGCTATGATACTCAGGTAGGAGAACGCGGTGTTCAGTTATCCCAGGGCCAAAAGCAAAGAGTAGTACTTGCTCGAGCCGTTCTGTTGAATGCACCAATATTGATTTTAGATGAAGCGACATCAGCACTAGATACCGAATCTGAGAGGAAAATTTATACTGCATTGGGGAAAGAACGCACAGATTATACCACCATTATTATTTCACACCGATTATCTACAATTAAGAATGCCCATCAAATAGTGGTGATTGATGAAAATACGATTGTTGAACAAGGAACGCATGCTGAATTAATGAAACTAAACAAAGTTTACTATTCTCTATATGGAATGGCGGAGGAAACGGAGAGTTGAACATAAAAAATTGCCAGAAAACCCGAGAGATTATCCTGTTCCTGCCTCTTTCTAAATTCTATTCCACTTAAAACCATCAGGTTTGTCACATGGCTTATCCACTGGCTATTTTTACACCCAGAATAGGTGCTTATTCAGAAACCTTTATTCGCAAGCACATAGAAAGATTATTGCCCGGACAAACGATTGTTTTAGCCCATGCGATCAGAAAGGCGAAATATTGGGAAACATCATGCCCAACCCTCATTCTCAGTGGAATCTCTCTGCCACGGTTTGAAAAGAAGAGAAAAATTGCTGCTTTTTCGCAGACAATCCGTCAATTTACGACTTTTCACGGCGTTGAAGTGATGATGGGCGAATTTTTAGATGTCTCATTGCCCATTTTTGAAATCGTGCGAGACATGGGGATACCATTTTATGTCCATTCACATGGGTATGATATGTCAGAGCGTCTTGAAGACCCGATGTGGCGAAAAGCATATCTTGCATACAATGGTGCAGCAGGAATCATAACGGTAAGTGAATTTAGCAGAAATCGACTTATTGACATCGGTTTAGAACCAGGTCTGATCAAAGTGGTTCCTTATGGGATTGATGTTCCTGATGCTTATTGCCAGAGAAATTCGGAGCGAGTGACCTGTCTCGCAGTGGGGCGGATGGTACCCAAAAAAGCACCGTTAATTACGATCAGGGCATTTGAGAAGGCAAGTCTTGAATGTCCAAATCTCCATTTGGATTTTATCGGTGATGGGGTATTATTTTCTGCCGTGGAAGATTATGTTGAGAGAAATCAACTTTCTGATAAAATTACACTTCATGGCAGTCAACCAAATGATTTCGTTTTAGACCTGATGAAAAAAGCGGGGATGTTTTTACAACACAGCGTTACTGATTCCAAAACGGGCAATGAGGAAGGCCTACCGGTCGCTATATTGGAAGCCATGGCAAATGGATTACCTGTTGTTACTTCAAAACATGCGGGCATTCCAGAAGCAGTAATTTCTAGCGTAAATGGTTATCTGGTAAATGAAGGAGATGAAAACAGTATGGCTCATTGTATTATTGATTTATACAACGACTCCACAATGCGTAAAAAATTAGGGCGGAATAGCTGGCTATGTGCAAAGGAAAATTTCTCCTGGGAGGCAGAGAGACGACATCTCATTAAGATCATGGATTTATAACGGCACAGGGACAATCATTGGGTGGAATTGGTGGTATTCCGATCATCGTTCCTAAAGCCTTTCATCCGTCCCCTTCAACAACATCAATATCAAATGCCGCTGTGATCAATTCTCGCGTGTAATCCGTTTGTGGATTTGCAAATACGGTTTCTGTTGCGCCGTGTTCTACAACGACGCCGTCCTTCATTACGACGAGTTCATTGGCGAGTGCGCGCACGACCCGCAAGTCGTGGCTGATAAATAAATAAGCCAGATCGTGATCTTTTTGCAAGCGCCGAAGCAAGTCGATAATTTGCGACTGCACGGTCATGTCCAGCGCGCTTGTGGGTTCGTCCAGGACCACAAATCGGGGGCGCAATACCATGGCGCGCGCAATGGCAATGCGCTGCCGTTGGCCGCCTGAAAACTCATGTGGAAACCGATCCATCATTTCGGGTTCAAGCCCTACTTCATCCATTATTTCTGCTACGAGGTCTCGGCGTTTGTGATCGCTGTCTCCCATGTTGTGAACCCGCAATCCCTCGGCGATAATGTGAAAGACCGATAGGCGCGGGCTTAAGGACCCGAAGGGGTCTTGAAAAACAATTTGCATCTCTCGTCTTAAGGGGCGCAGGGTCTTGCTCGGCAGGTTCTGAATGCCCTGTCCGTTAAACTCAATTGGTCCCTGGCTGCTCAGCAATCGCAAGAGGGCCAATCCCAGTGTTGTTTTGCCCGAGCCGGACTCGCCGACAACGCCGACGGTATGCCCGGCGCGAATGGTTACTGAAATCCCATCTACGGCTTTTATATGCCCGATGGTTCGCCGCAAAAATCCCCGCTGAATGGGGAACCACACTTTCAGATTATCCGCCTCGACTACAATGGGAGCCGATCCGTTCAGCGCGGATGCTGTTCCCTTTGGCTGTGCATTTAGAAGTTTTTGTGTATAGGTATGTTGCGGCTGATCGAAGATGCGTGTGGTGTCTCCCTCTTCTACAATTTTTCCCTGTGTCATTACATAGACGCGATCTGACACATGCCGAACGATTGTCAGGTCGTGTGTGATGAGCAAAATCGCCATGCCAAATTCGTCTTGCAGTGATTTGAGCAATTTCAAAATTTGTGCCTGAATCGTCACATCCAGCGCAGTTGTAGGTTCATCGGCAATGAGCAAATCCGGCTCATTGGCCAGGGCCATGGCGATCATTACGCGTTGCCGCTGGCCGCCCGATAGCTGGTGGGGATAGGATTTGAGGCGCGTTTCGGGATCGGGCAAGTGTACTTTTTGCAATAAGTCTATCGTGTGTTCTCGCGCTTGCTCTCGCGTCATTTTGCGGTGCAACATCAGGGTTTCGCCGATTTGTTTTTCAATGGTATGCAGCGGATTCAGCGAGGTCATCGGCTCTTGAAAAATCATCGCAATGCGGTCGCCGCGCAGTTGTTGCAGTCGCTCTTGCGGCGCGCCCAGCATTTCCTCTCCGTCAAATTGTACGTTGCCGTGTGGATGCGAGGCGCGCGGATAGGGTAGCAATTGCATTACGGAAAGTGCCGAGACGGATTTGCCCGATCCCGATTCGCCTACCAGTGCGACGGTTTCACCTTTTTCAATGTGAAACGATATGCCGCGCACAGCTTCGACGACCTGGTCTTCGAGCTGGAAATGCACGCCCAAATTTTGAACGTATAGCAAGCTCACGCGCTCTTGCCCTCCGTTTGCGACAGGGTCTTGCGCACATCAAACGCATCGCGCACGGCCTCGCCGATAAATACGAGTAGCGATAGCATAATTGCCAGAATAAAAAATCCAGATAGTCCCAGCCAGGGGGCCTGTAAATTGCGCTTGCCCTGATTGAGCAATTCTCCCAGAGAGGGAGAGGGGGGCGGTAGGCCAAAACCGAGAAAGTCCAGCGAGGTCAATACCGTGACAGATCCCACGAGCACAAAGGGCAAGAAGGTCAGTGTTGCCACCATGGCATTGGGCAAGACGTGCCGCCACATAATTGTCAAGTCATTGACACCCAGAGCGCGTGCGGCGCGTACAAAATCAAAATTGCGCGCCCGCAAGAATTCGGCTCGTACCACGCCGACGAGGCGCATCCATGAGAATAGCAGCATAATGATCAAGAGTGTCCAGAAAGTCGGCTCAATAATACTGGCAATAATAATGAGAATAAACAGGGTGGGCAATCCGCCCCAAATTTCGATAAATCTTTGAAATATGAGATCGACCCATCCTCCCAGATAACCCTGTACAGCGCCGGCTGCAATGCCGACTATAGAACTAAATGCCGTGAGCGCGAGGGCAAATAAGACCGATAACCGAAATCCGTAAATCAACCGCGCGGTTACATCGCGTGCCTGATCATCGGTGCCCAGATAGTTTTGTACAGAAGGCGGTGCAGGGGCTGGATGTTTGAGTTCGTAGTTGATTGTATCGTATCGAAACGGTACCGGGGGCCAGATGATCCATCCGTCTTTTTCAATTAATTCTTGTACAAATGGATCGCGGTACTCGGCTTCGGTTTCAAAGTCGCCGCCAAAAAGCGTTTCGGGGTAGGCTTTTAATACCGGAAAATAAAACGCCCCCTTGTGTCGGACCAAAAGGGGTTTGTCATTGGCGATAAATTCTGCGGGCAGGCTCAATCCGAACAGGACGAGAAATATCCACAGGCTATAATAGCCACGTCGATTTGCCTTAAAATTATCCAGGCGTCGGCGCGTGAGGCTCGAAATCCGAAGTCCCAAGAATCGATCTTCGCGCACAAGATCCTGTTTATCCATAGTTTATTCTCGATATCGCAGAAAGATGTTACGGTGGACAGGCACGGGGGCACTGTCCCTACACTTCTCTGCTTTCAAAATCAATCCTCGGATCTACCAGTGTATAAGTCAGGTCACTTACCAATTGCATGACCAATCCCAACAAAGTAAAAAAGTAAAGCGTGGCAAACATGATCGGGTAATCGCGGTTGACTGTGGCTTCGTAGCCCAGGAGGCCCAGGCCATCGAGCGAAAAGATTATCTCGGTCAGTAGTGAACCCGTGAACAAGATATTGACAAATGCACTCGGGAATCCCGCGATGACGATGAGCATCGCATTGCGGAAAACGTGCCCGTACAATACGCGGCGTTCTTCCAATCCCTTTGCCCGCGCCGTCATGACGTATTGTTTGTTGATTTCGTCCAGAAACGAATTTTTTGTCAAGAGGGTCAATCCGGCAAATCCACCAATTACCATGGAGGCGATGGGTAGCGCGAGGTGCCAGAAATAGTCGGTGATTTTGTGGAATAGACCAAACTGATCCCATTCGGGGGAGGTCAATCCCCGCAGTGGGAAAAGGTCGAAATAACTGCCACCGGCAAATAATACGATTAAGAAGATCGCAAACATAAATCCCGGTACGGCATTGCCTATGACGATTACGCCCGAGGTCCATATGTCGAATTTGGATCCGTCGCGCACGGCTTTGGTTACGCCCAGTGGAATCGAGATCAGATAAACGAGCAATGTCGTCCACAAGCCGAGGGAGATAGATACGGGCATTTTGTCCAGGACGATATCGACAACGGTTTGATCGCGATAAAAGCTTTCGCCAAAGTCGAATTGCAAATAGCGCACGATCATTTGGTAGAAGCGTTCATGAGCCGGTTTGTCAAAGCCATACATACGCTCCAATTCCGTGATCAGTTCGGGGTCAAGCCCTTGCGCGCCGCGGTATTTGCTCGTTGATCCCCCACTGCGCTGTCGCTGGATTTGAGATGAGGATAGTTCGCCGCCATCACCTCCCACGCGGGCAGACGCATCTACATCGTGGCCCTGTATCTGTGCGATGGCTTGCTCAACAGGCCCGCCAGGCGCGGCTTGAATGATCAGAAAATTGATCACCATTACGCCGAGTAGCGTTGGAAAGAATAGCAAAAAGCGTCTTAAAATATAGGATCCCATGGTACTTAATTTTTCTTTAAGGCCTCTTCTTTTGTAGCATCAACCCACCACGTATCGGGGAAATATTGCCAGGGTTGCGGCAGGTACCTGGGCGAAATATCGGGTTTGCCGAATTTGTTCCAGTACACCACGCGGTGTGCGCGGATATGCCAGTGCGGTACCACGTAGT
The DNA here is from genome assembly GCA_026706845.1 of Gemmatimonadota bacterium. NCBI lineage: Bacteria > Pseudomonadati > Gemmatimonadota > Gemmatimonadota bacterium. The sequence continues at coordinate 1,935 of JAPOXY010000153.1, read as the reverse complement.
GACCCCACAGGAGGACGCGGTCCAGTGCGCGGGTGGTCGATACGAGGGTTTTTCTATCGGGTGCGTTGATTAGCTGATCTATCAAGGTATCTACGACGGGGTCTTTGATGCCCGCGTAATTTCTCGTACCGGGTTCATCCGCAGCTGCCGATGTCCAGTAATTGCGCTGTTCGTTGCCGGGGCTTAGCGATTGTCCTCTGAGGCTTACAATAGCATCAAAATCGTATTCTTGAACGCGATTTTGATATTGCGATGTATCCACAATTTTAATTGTCGCTTCTACGCCGAGCCGCTCCAGGTTTTGAATGTACGGACCTACAATGCGTTCCCAGGAGGGCGAGTTGTTGATTAAAAACTCAATTATCATTGTCTCGCCCGATGCATCGTTGGTGAGCTTTCCCTCTTTTACCGACCATCCGGCTGCTTTTAACATTCGCGCGGCTATGCGCAAGTTCTGGCGGATGTTACCCGATCCATCTGTTGTGGGCGGCTTGTATTCTGAGGTGAATACTTCCTCGGGTATCTGTCCGCGAAATGCTTCTAATATTTCGAGTTCCTGCCCCTGGGGCAGTCCTGACGAGGCGAGTTCTGTATTGGAAAAATAACTCGTCGAACGCGCGTATTGTCCGTAGAACAGATTTGTATTGGTCCATTCAAAATCAAATGCATGAGCCAGCGCGTGTCGCACTTTGGGGTCGGCAAATTTGCTGCGTCGTGTGTTAAACCAGAATCCCTGCATCCCGGTGCCATTTTCGTGTGGGATTAATTCCTTAATCAGTCTGCCTTCGGCTACAGCCGGAATATCGTACGCGGTTGCCCACGACTTGGAGTTGTTTTGCAATGCAAAATCAAATTCGCCGCCTTTTTGTGCTTCGGTTGCTACGGTACTGTCTTTGTAATAATCGTAGTGAATGACGTCTGGATTATAGCGCCCTTTTTTTATGGGCAGATCAGTGCCCCAATAATTTTCGACGCGCCGATATGTGATCGAACGCCCGGGTTCATGTGCTTCAATTTTGTAAGGTCCGCTGCCGAGGGGCGGTTCCAGTGTTGTTTCTTCAAAATTTTTGCCTTCCCAATAGTGTTTGGGCAAGATCGCCATTTGCCCGACAATGAGGGGCAATTCCCGATTGTCCTTTCCGCCAAATGTGAATTTTACCTGCCGCTCGCCAACCTTTTCAATATGTTTGATATCCGCATAATAATTGCGATAAAAAGGGTGGCCTTTGGTTTTAATTGTTTCAAAAGTAAAAACGACATCTTCTGGCGTAATGGGTTTGCCATCGTGCCAGCTCGCGCCAGAGCGCAGTGTGAAGAGTGCCCATGAACGGTCGGGCGGTACTTCTATAGATTCTGCGAGCAAACCGTATTCTGAGAAAGGCTCGTCCAGTGAACGCTCTGTCAATGAATCGTAGATCAACCCCAAGCCATAAGCCGACACGCCTTTGAGGATGAATTGATTCAAGCAATCATAGGTGCCGCCGGCACTCCTTTTCACGGTGCCGCCTTTGGGAGCGTTGGGGTTGGCATAGTCGAAGTGCTTGAAGTCAGGCCCGTATTTTAAGTCGCCATACATCGAAATCGCGTGACCCTTGTAATTGGGCTGATCTGCCAATGGCATTGCGACAACCGACAAACTCAATACCAGCGCGAATAAAATGGTTTTCATAAGCAGGCTCCTATTGTTAAAATGTCTAAGAAAGAGGGCAGACACACAGATTTGTCTCTACGTCTGCCCTTGTGAAGTATGTGGTATTTCCATTCTATTGTCAAGATACGGTGGTGAGGAGATATACGGGTTCTGTCCTATGAGATAGACTTGAGCATACGAGATCAGGTTTTATTTTATGAATTTTCTACCTCCCGAATGGCACGATCAACTCGCTTCGACCAATACGCACCTTCTTCAGCGTCTATATAGAGGTGAGAGGCTTG
>JAPOXY010000152.1 GCA_026706845.1 Gemmatimonadota bacterium | reverse complement strand
CATATAGAAAGGCCATTTTGAATTTTATGTTTCTTTTCTCGCAGTGATGTACGGCAATTCCGAGATATTGGGGTGGGAACCCTGCATTTCTGCAAGATCATTGATCGATGCCCTCGTCTTGATAGCCATCGCTATGGGTGCAAGGGCATCAGCAGCATTCCTTCCAACAGCTAATCCTCCGACCACTCGCCCTTCATTGTCCCACGCTACTCTAATAAATCCTTCTAATTCGCTATTTATATGTGAAAGAATCGTTGCTCGGAAGGGTGCTGCAACGGATTGAACGGAGCCGTCATCTCTCTGAATTGTTCCCACTCTGGCGACCTGGGGATTAAGCCCAAAGGAGATTACTGTGCTTTCCAGATCGAAAGGGGAGGTCTTCCTTTTTACAGCGTGTAATCCGGCTACTCTTGCTTGTCCCATGGCTATGGTTCCCGGACCAAATTGAATCGCATCACCTGCAACATAGATGTTGGAAATGTTCGTGCGCCCAAATTCATCTGGTTCCAGAAGTCCACGTTCATTAACCTCTATGCCTGCCGCCTGGAGATTGAGGTGCCCTAAATTGGGTCTATGCCCAAGATTGACGAACGCCATTTCAGCTTCGATTTTCAAGCCGTTCTGAATTATAGATATCGCGTCATTTCCGCGTTCAATGCACTCAATAGGTAGTCCGGCTTTAATTCGAATACCTCTTTTTTTGAAGATGCTGATGAGAAATTCATCGGCTTCTGTCCCAAAACCAGACTTGGGACCGCCAGCCAATACTATCCAGATTATACTGACACCAAGACGGCTGAATATATCGACAAACTCAAATCCAATAGGACCGTCGCCTACGACAATAATTGATTTTGGTAGGGTTTTCATCTGACCTATTGTGCTTGCGGAGAATATCCTCTCGCCATCAGGCTCAAATCCGGGTGGGAAATTAGGGATAGCACCGGAAGCAATGATGATGGCATGAGCAGACAGTTCTTGCCGACTTGTATTACTCGTTATTTGTACTTGGTTTGGGGATGTGAATGATGCACGGCCAATTGAAATCTGGACATCTCTACGATTGAGTTCTTCAGTAATGTACTTCCTCCAACTACTGGCAACCCGGTCAGTGTGAGCAGCGATCAGGTCCAGTTCAAACGCCCCAGATTTGGAGACGGTTCGCAATAATGGAGACTGTTCCAGCATTTCCATTTGGTCGAGTGCAGCCAACCACACGCGACTGGGCATCAGCTTTCCCCAATCGGCGACAGGCCCTTCGGAGATTATTACCACGCTGTCTGCATAGGGAGCCGCCGCAATCGCCGCTTCAACACCTGCGGGGCCACCACCGATTACGATTATGTCATTTTTTAATGCTTCTTTTTTCATATGTACGCAATACCACCTATTTTTTCTATGAGATAGTCTGTGTAATCCGAATAGAGCCTTCCAAAAGAATCTCTCCGTGTTCGTCTTTTTTCTCGGTTCTCCAGTATTCTCGTGCCCTCTCAAACATTGATCCGAGAGTTTCAGACTCTTCAAAATAGCTTATGAGATCCATATTCGCAGCAAACACACGCGAGCAATCAACAATCTCAACTTCATAGAGTTCAGCTTCTGCCCTTTTCGAATTGAACCGTCTGGCAACACGCTCGTCTGTCCAGAGGAAGAGGCAATCAAATCGACTTGGTCTATATGGAAACTCTCTGAGGCGAACCGTCTCCCAGGCGACTTCCAACAGAACCCTTCCCGTTGAGGCCGCATCTGGAATCGTCACGGTGAGAGGACTGGTTTGTACTTCGATTAGGGTTTGGCGCATCAGACGGTCTTGAAAGTTTTCCGGCTTCACAAGGGTCCCGGAGGAAAGCCCGGACTTCGCTGACCAAAACAGTAGAGATCCACGACCAATATCAAGAGCCATAGTGTTGGCCTCCCTGTAGTGGTTTGGATTTGCCACAACTCTGTCTCGTTTTAGGGGAAAGATGGCTTGCGTATAACGTTTTCGGCGCTAAGACGCTGTCGCGTAACCGCTTTCGCGGTTCGGGCGTGTTAGCCGTTTGTGACTCTTCTACTATTTGCGCCGCTGATCAGCAATGTACTCACGTAACTTCTCGATCGCGGAGAAATCCACATCCCGAAGCGGTGCACCAGCCGGGTGCTTGTGGAAATTTACCTTCTCGTCCAGTTGGGCTTCAGCGCTGAGGATCGGACAGATCAGGTCACCCAGTCGGCCTTCAGGTGCTGAGAAAGCTCCTTGTGGATACGGCCAATCGGTCCACCGGCCAGAGGTAACAATATCTCCCGATTGGGTCTTTTCGAGAAGCCCAAAACTGACAAACTGATCAAGTTTGTAGAAGCCAATGTGTTCTTCGGGATGCCGTAGCACTTTGCGACTATACCCCAGGGCCTTGAGGCAGGTGCTCACCTTAGAGGCATCTGTTTTCCAAATTGCCCAGTCTATGTCGCTGTGTACCTGCAAGCATTCGCCTAACAGAAAATCCAAAGCCCACCCACCACCTAACCAATGCGGAATAGAACGAGCTGTCAATACCTCATGAATTTCTCCGATCAGCCCAAGCTGGATGGGATTCGGATATTCCAGACATCCGCGAATTATAATTTTAGACATGGATCAAACTCATAGGAAACATGCCGCTTCAGAACACTGAAGCGGCATGACGGCTAATGTCTTCGAGATAAGAAAAAAATACCTGGCTTTGGTTTATACCCCATTTTTCGATTTACAGCAAGTATTCGTTCATTATATGAAAAATTACCCATATTAGATTCTCAATAAGGCTTTTGCATCCTCCCATTGAATTTGCAAATTCGTTCGCTAATGATTCTAAGTAAGGTAGGTATCTCTGAAAGTGATTTGATATGGGATCTGACACACGACAACTCAGGACAT
>JAPOXY010000151.1 GCA_026706845.1 Gemmatimonadota bacterium | reverse complement strand
AAAAGCATCGGGTGAAAGAAGAGGTGCAATTGTCAAAAGAACTCCTTTCTCTATTTGGAATATTGATCAACAAACAGACCATTCCCCAATATAGTCTTTATATCTCATTCATCCACAAATAAAATAAGGGTCGTGAAGTCACGACCCTTTGAATAATACACGCACATTAATGGCGACCCCGAGGGGAATCGAACCCCCGTTGCCGGGATGAAAACCCGGTGTCCTAACCACTGAACGACGGGGTCGCCTCATAGATAGGGAAATATATATAAAACCCAAAAACGAAGCAAGGCAGAATCTAAAAAAATAAATTCCTCACACCTTGACAAAATCACACTCTGGATATACACTATATTTTTCGCAAAAACAACAATAGAAAGGACGCACTGTGGCAAAATTTAACATCCTGCTCTTTGAACCCGTACATCCCTGTGGACAGGATCACCTTCTCAAAAACGACTGCGAAATCCTCTGGGCACAAGGATTTGAACCCGATCAAATCATTGCCTCGATCAAAGACGCAGATGGCATTCTCGCACGCGCTCGGGGCATCATAGACGGACCCGTAATGGACCGGGCACCGCGCCTCAAAGTCATAGGTCGACACGGCATTGGCGTCGATAACATCGACGTTGACGCCGCCACCGAGCGCGGTATCTACGTCGTCAACACACCCGGCGCCCCCGTTGAAGCCGTCGCCGAATACATCGCCATGTCCTTCATTGCCCTGCCGCGCCAAATTGGTCAGGCCGATGCCGCGACCCGCTCTGGCGACTGGGCACTCCGAGACCGCGTACACGCCCCCGAATTACTCGACAAAACCCTGGGCATTATCGGCTTTGGTCGCATTGGTCGTCGCCTTGCGGAAATTTGCTCCCTCGGTTTCAGAATGAACGTCATCTACACTGACGAATTTCCCGCATCTACAGAAGAAGAAAACCGCCTGAATGTGCGCCGCGTAGAATTGGACGAACTCCTCTCTGCCTCGGACTATATCAGCCTCAACGTCCCCCTCCTCGACAGCACGCATCACCTCATCAATACCGACACACTCGCCCGCATGCAACCCCACGCCATTATCGCCAATTGCAGCCGCGGTCCAGTTATCGACGAACAAGCACTCGTAACCGCACTCCAGAACAAACAAATTGGAGGGGCGATCATCGACGTCTTTGAAAGTGAACCCGCAACCCCAGACAATCCCCTGTGCGAACTCGACAACGTACTCTTATCACCCCATTATTCCGGCCACTCGTCTGAATCAATACAAAAAATGGCAATGGTCGCAGCGGATATCGTGCGCGTTCTCAACGGACAAAAACCCGAATTTCCCGTCAACGGACCGTTCTAAAGGATCTAACCATGCGATATATCATGCTCGGCAGCGGCGCGGTGCGCGACAACCCGAATCGCGGCGGCCCATCGCAATTATTGCAAATCGGCAATGAAAACTGGATGTTTGACTGCGGTCGGTCAGCGTGTACAAACCTGGCGCGCGCAGGTGTGAATTGCGAAGATATAGATCGACTATTCTTGACCCACCTGCACTTCGATCACATCGTCGATGTCCCCTATCTCGTATTTGTGGGATGGGTGAAGGTACGCAAAAAACCCCTTCAAATTTATGGTCCTGTCGGGACAAAACACTTTGTATCGCATGTGATTCGCCCGCCCTTTGAGCAGGATATTCAAAGTCGAATTGGGCATGGAAAAGACGACAGTGTACTCGATCCCGAAGTTACTGAGATCGGGGCAAAAGGCGAATTTTTATCCACGGACGACTTTCAATTATCCGCAACATTCACAGACCACGGCGGCATCCCCACGCTCGTCTATCGCGTCGATACCAGAAATCACCGCGTCGTAATTACGGGCGATGGGAATCCCGATGCGGAATTCCCGGCATTCTGTCAAAATGCCGACTTGTTATCCATAGAATGCTCGGGCACCGCTGAATTCCTGGCGACCCAACCCTGGGGATCGTGGCATATTACACCGCCAGAAATCGCAGAAATCGCAACCGCAGCCAATGTAAAACGCGTGATAATCAAGCATCTGGTAATCGAAGATATCACGGGTGATCTACAAGCTGTGCATCGCATGGGCGACCAGATTCGGAAAGAATACGGCGGCGAAGTCATGGTCGGCGAAGATGGGTTGATAGTCGAAATCGGATAAATTTATGGAAGAGAGGACTCAAATGATTCTTACAGGACACCGGGGAGCAGCAGCACTCGAACCTGAAAATACGCTGCTATCCATGCAAAAAGCGATAGATCTCGGCGTCGATCAGATCGAGCTTGACGTACACCTCACACGCGATCAGCACCTCGTCGTCATTCACGATACCACCGTAGATCGAACGACCGATGGACAGGGTGCGGTCGCCGACTTTACGTTAGAGGAAATCAAGCGGTTGGACGCCGGTAAAGGAGAGCGCATTCCGACACTACAGGAAGTCATAGACCTGGTGCGCGAGAAAGTGGTCCTTCAGATTGAACTGAAAGGACCCGACACCGCCGAGCCAGTCGTCCGGACGGTTGAGCGAAATAATATAGAAAGCGAGGTACTTCTGACCTCATTTGTCCATGAGCGGCTACGCGAAGCGCGCCAGCTTAATCCGAGCCTGGCACTGGGTGCGTTGTGGTCGAATCCACCATCTGATGCGTGTGAACAGGCTATCGATATGGGAGCGGTAGGGATACACATCCTCCATCCAAATATTGACGCCCAGCTCGTTCAGAAAGCCCATGCACACGGCCTCCTGATCCGCGCCTGGAACCCCGACACGGTTGAGGAGATACAGCGTGTTATCGATCTGGGAGTTGACGCCATCGGCTCGAATCGTCCAGATCTGTTAATCGCACTTGGACGCCCATCGTGAAACTTTATGCAATGCCAAATCGTCCACAATTTCAAACAGAACACAATATTTGGCTCTAATTCCCGTATTTTGTTTATATTTTCCCGAGAATTTTCTAAAGGAATAGAAATGCGTTACTCTCAATTATTGACACAAACCCTGCGCGAGGTGCCTGCAGATGCAGAAGCCATCAGTCACCAGTTGGCTTTGCGCGCGGGGCTAATTCGTCCTCTGGCATCGGGAATTTTTAGCTTCTTACCGCTGGGACTGCGCGTGAAGCGGAACATCGAACAGATTTTGCGCGAAGAAATGGAACGCGCAGATTGCTTTGAAATTTCGATGCCCGTAGTACAACCTGCGGAAATCTGGCACGAGAGTGGTCGATGGAACGATGTGGGCCAGGAAATGATGCGCATGAAAGACCGCGCAGACCGCGACATGTGTCTGGCAATGACACACGAAGAAGCCGTAACCGACCTGGCGCGTCACATGGTACAGAGCTACCGACAATTGCCCTTGAGCGCGTTTCAGCTTCAGACCAAATTCCGCGACGAGCCGCGCAGCCGCGGCGGATTGATTCGCGTACGCGAATTTACGATGAAAGACGGGTACAGCTTTCACATCGACCAGGCGAGTTTAGATGCGTATTACCCGCGCATGTACGAGGCATATCAGCGGATATTTGAGCGCGCGGGATTGGGTGACCACGTCATCTCAGTAGAAAGCGACCCGGGAATGATGGGCGGAACAGAAGCGCATGAATTTATGTACTTAAACCCGGGCGGCGAAGACACCCTGCTCTTATGCGATACATGCGGTTATCAGGCCAATCGACAGGTAGCGACATATAAGCGAGAAACCATTGAAGCGGAAAGCGAAAAACCCCTGCAAAAAGTGGCGACCCCCAATTGCAAAACCATCGAAGAAGTCGCGTCGTTTTTGAACGTACCGCAGAGCGAGACAGCCAAAGCCGTATTTTTAATCGGCACAATAAGCGGCGAAGAAAAATTTATCTTTGCAGTACTGCGCGGCGATCGCGAATTAAATGAAACCAAACTCGCCAACGTAGTAAAGGCGCAGGCATTGCGCCCAGCAACAGACGAGGAAATCACCGCAGTCGGCGCAGTCCCCGGATATGCGTCGCCAATGGCTGTGAAAAATGCAATCGTAGTCGTAGATGAAGCCATCGCAAAAGGAACAAATTTTGTATCGGGAGCAAATGAGGAAGGGTATCACTACTTAAATGTCAATGTGGGACGCGATTTTGATCCCGACATCGTCACAGACCTCATCGCCGTAGAAAAAGGCATGCCCTGTCCAGAATGCGAAACCCCGCTCGACAGCACGCGCGGCATTGAAGTGGGCAATATCTTCAAGCTCGGCACCAAGTACAGCGACAGCATGGGCGCGAAGGTCCTGGATGAAAACGGCAAAATGCAGCCCCTCTTCATGGGGTGTTACGGCATTGGCGTGGGCCGATTATTGGCGTGTATTATCGAAGCCCATCACGATGACCACGGCATTATCTGGCCGATATCGGTCGCGCCCTTTGAGGTGCAAATCGTCGTCCTGACGGGCAGAAAACCCGCAGGAGAACTGGAAGCCGCCGAAAAATTGTATGAACAACTAAAGGCCGCGGGACTGGATGTCTTGCTCGACGACCGCGATGAACGCGCAGGCGTAAAATTCAACGATGCGGATTTAATCGGCATTCCAATACGCTTGACCGTGGGATCGCGCGGCCTGGCAAATGGACAGATAGAGATGAAATTGCGACATGAAAATGACCGCACAGATGTGCCTCTAGATCAGGTAGTAGAACAGGTGAAACGGTGTATAACTGGTCGCCGTTCAGACCAGTTCACTGTGAAGTAAAAAAGCTGAAGACTAACAACTAAAACCCAAAAGGTCTTAAAATGGCAACAACCGAAGACGCACCAACGGATTTTATCCGTGAAATTGTTCGCGAAGACGTAAAAAATGGCAAACACAAAAAAATCGTAACGCGCTTTCCCCCAGAGCCAAATGGCTATCTGCACATCGGCCATGCCAAGGCTTTTTGTCTGGACTTTGGCCTCGCCGAGGAATTTGACGGCCAGTGCAATCTCCGGTTTGACGACACCAATCCAGACCGGGAAGACACCGAATACGTCGAGTCTATCCAGGAAGATTTGAAATGGATGGGCTTTGATTGGGGCGACGGATTGTACTTTGCCTCTGACTATTTTGACCAACTCTACAATTATGCAGTGGAACTCATTATGCAGGGAAAAGCCTATGTTTGCGACTTGAGTCCGCAGGAAATACGCGAATACCGCGGAACAGTGACAGAACCGGGGAAAAACAGCCCCTATCGCAATCGCACCGTGTCGGAAAATCTCGATCTATTTGAGCGAATGAAAAATGGAGAACTTCCCGATGGCGCGTGTACATTGCGCGCAAAAGCCGATATGGCATCGCCAAATATGAACATGCGCGATCCCGTCATGTATCGGATCAAACACACATCGCACCATCGCACAGGCGACAAATGGTGTATTTATCCAATGTACGATTGGGCACACGGGCAATCCGACGCCATAGAGCAAGTCACGCACTCGCTGTGCAGCATCGAATTTGCAGAACACCGCCCCCTGTACGATTGGTACATCCAGCAATTGGAAATTTTCCCCTCGCGGCAAATCGAATTTGCGCGGTTGAATATCACCTACACATTGACCAGCAAGCGCATGTTGACCCAACTGGTCGAGCGCGGTCTCGTAAACGGATGGGAAGACCCGCGCATGCCCACGCTTTCGGGAATGCGACGACGCGGGATACCGCCGCAAGCCATTAAAAATTTTATCTGGCGCGTGGGAATGAACCGGCGGGATACAACCGCGGAAATAGATTTGTTTGAATTCTATATTCGCGAACACCTGAACAAAGTCGCGCCCCGGGTAATGGGCGTGATTGACCCCTTAAAAGTGGTCATTGAAAACTATCCCGAAGGCGAAGAAGAGACATTTGAAGCGATGATTAATCCCGAAGACCCCGATGCCGGCACACGTCCCGTGCCTTTTTCCCGGGAATTGTACATCGAACGGGAAGATTTTATGGAAGATCCCCCGCGCAAATTTTACCGTCTTGCCCCTGGACGCGAAGTGCGACTGCGCGCGGCGTGTTATATCACTTGTCAGGATGTTGTAAAAGATGATGACGGCAACATAATCGAACTGCGCTGCACCTGGGACCCAGAAAGTCGCGGCGGCACAACACCCGATAAACGCAGGGTTCGCTCAACTCTGCACTGGGTATCTGCCAAACACGCACTGGAGGCCGAAGTGCGATTATTTGATCGGCTGTTCATGACGGAAAACCCAACCCGAACGGAAGATGGACAGGATTTTACGGACAACTTAAATCCCGACTCATTGGAAGTGCGTCCAACCTGTTATGTCGAGCCGAGCATGAAAGGCGCAGATGTTGGCAGCGTGGTCCAATTCGAACGCCTGGGCTATTTCTGTGTCGATCCAGACTCATCAGATGAAAAGCTTGTATTAAACCGAACGATCACCCTGCGCGACACCTGGGCGAGGATGAGAAGTGGGAAGTAAAAAGTATGAAGTGGGAAGTGGTAACAACCGTCATCGCGGTATGAAGTTGAGCCGCGATCCAGAAGGTTCTATCTGATCGCTGTCCGCTAATTTCTAAAAAGAAAGTTGCCTCTAATAGGCTAAAAATTTATATTTAGCCCTCGACATAGTATTGCCCCTTCGTCTAATGGCAAGACACTGGATTTTGGTTCCAGGTATCGGGGTTCGAATCCCTGAGGGGCAATTTCATTTTTTAAAAGGCCGCAAGTTTTTGCTGAAAATGAGCAACGCTTACGGCCTTTTTTTTGGCTCTGAATTAACATCGCCGTCATCGCGGTCCCTGCTTAAATCATGCAGAAGCAAGCTATGATTTAAGCTGTGTAGCGGAGCCTGACTCTAACGGTCTGTCCTCCGTCCGAGTGCGTCCTATTGTGAGCAAGTTGGACCGTTGACATCTTTAATGCCCTGAAGCCATGTCTGAAAGGCTGCATCAGATGGCGCACATAATCCACCACCTCCAAAGTGAAAGTTCTCCAGCATTGTCAGCATTGTCAGGCTTTGGGGAAGTGCACCAGTCAACGGATTGCCCCAAAGATTCAGTTCCTTAAGGTTGGTCAGGTTGCCCAATTCGGATGGGAGCTCACCGCTCAACGCATTATCGTCAAGCTTCAATACCTCAAGATTTGTCAAGTTGCCCAATTCCGTTGGAATAGAGCCACTCAACTGATTACCGCGAAGCCCCAAGAAGATGAGGTTTGTCAGGTTGCCCAATTTAGATGGGATCTCCCCACTCAACTGATTGGCAACAAGATCCAGGTATTCAAGGTTTGTCAGGTTACCCAATTCTACGGGTATTCCACCAGTCAACTGATTGCCCCAGAGAATTAGTCCTGTAAGATTGGTCAAATTGCCCAATTCTATTGGGATCTCCCCACTCAACTGATTACCGTTAAGCCACAGATCAGTGAGATTAGTCAGGTTGCCCAATTCTGATGGAATCTGCCCAGTCAACTGATTACCGTTAAGCCACAGATAAGTAAGATTGGATAGGTTGCCCAATTCAGTTGGAATGGCGCCACTCAACTGATTACCGCCAAAATTCAGGAAAGTCACGTTTGTCAGGTTGTCCAATTCAGTTGGGATCTCTCCTGTCAGATTATTCCCCCCCAGGTGCAATCCTGTCACCGAACCGTCAGAGACCTCGACGCCATGCCATGAGGAAATGTCGTTGTCAGTGAGCCAATTGTCATTATTCGTCCAATTGTCTCCATCTGTTGCATTGTATAGCGCCACCAATGCCTCGCGCTGGCCTGGTGGGGGGCAAGTCGGGCCGTTGACATCTTCAATACCCTGAAGCCATGTCTGAAAGGCTGCATCAGACGGCGCACATAATCCTCCACCTCCAAAGTGAAAGTTCTCCAGCATTGTCAGCATTGTCAGGCTTTGGGGAAGTGCACCAGTCAACGGATTGCCCCAAAGATTCAGTTCCTTAAGGTTGGTCAGGTTGCCCAATTCGGATGGGAGCTCACCGCTCAACGCATTGCCGTCAAGTTTCAGTACCTCAAGGTTGGACAAGTTGCCCAATTCGGGTGGGATCTCTCCAGTCAACGCATTGTCGCCAACGCCAAGAATCAGGACGGTGAGGTTGGACAGGTTACCCAATTCTGAGGGGATCTCCCCACTCAACTGATTGTCCCAAAGCTCCAGGCGCTCAAGGTTAGATAGGTTCCCTAATTCCTCTGGAATACTACCGCTTAACTGATTATTCCAAATATTCAGTGCGTTAAGACTGGACAAGTTTCCCAATTCTGCTGGAATTGAGCCAGTCAACTCGTTATCGTGAAGATTCATTTCCTCAAGGCTGGACAGGTTGCTCAATTCTATTGGAATCGAACCACTCAACGCATTGTTGTTAAGAGCCAGGTGCTTGAGATTGGTGAGGTTACCCA
>JAPOXY010000150.1 GCA_026706845.1 Gemmatimonadota bacterium | reverse complement strand
GTTCGCATTCCAGGTATCTGAGATCTGTCTCAGAGAGATTTTTGAAAGGAGAAAATCGAATTGGAAAGTCGAATTCTCAAGGATCTGATTCAAAACGCCTGTGACGGTATAATTTTCCTTCAACAATCTATGTTCGGCTGTGATTGTTTTTCCTATAGGATTTTCATCTCCAAATAGCACCTGAGCGATGTCTTCTGTGATTACAACAGAGTAGGGTTCAGTCAAGACTGTTTTGGGATTCCCTTTCACCAAAGGAAAGGTAAACATATCCAGAAAACCTTCGTCAACGATCCAACCGCGACCTTCTCCCTTCCCTTTAGCTGCAAGCTCTCGAATACCAAGTCTTCTCTGTAATACACGCACGGCCTGTTGAACTTCTGGGAAATTTCGCCGCAAAGTTGGTGCCAGCGCTCCCGATATGCCCGTTGTATAAGAGGAGGCTTCACCATCCTTGTGTCTTTCTCTTATTACCCTATAAATCCGGTCCGTATTCTCGTGGAATCGGTCATAGCTCAATTCATACTGAACAAACAGTAAGATTAGAATACAACAGGCCATTCCCACCGCGAGACCACAGATGTTTATGAATGAATAGCCCTTATATCTGAGCAGGTTTCGAACAGCAATTATACAATAATTGTGAAGCACATTATCCTCTTCAGTTGAAAGCCATTGAATCAGGGCGGGTTGATGTCCTTTTGACCTACTCTGATTACAATCTGCTTCGCCAAAATGCAGCGGATGATATTCTGCCAGCGGCAGCAGCGCGTGATATCGGGGTACTCAACGCTTGGTCTATTTTTAGAGGTTGGCTAACGGGTTTACCCGTTGCGTCGTTTGTCCCTCGAAAGGAATGGAAGGAAGATCATCACCAGGCTGAAAATATTCGGCTCTGGTGTAAATCGCAAAAGGTTGCGAGTTGCAATCATAAGATAATTTTTCAGCATGGTGCTCCCGTTTTAATTGAGGGATGTACATGATATCATTTGTAAGACGCAACCTTCTCCAAAACTCCGTTCTTAAGGAACTTGCATAGTATCGGTGTCAACTCGGCGATCTCTGTCCCCAGTTCATCGGGGGCATCGTAGGCTGTTCGATTGACGCCCTCTATCGAGATGCCTGCGGCAAAAGTATCTATCTGATAGGGATATCGCTCAGGCCAAGATCCGATGCTCTCATATCCCTGGCGGAACGCTGCTCTCAATGCCGGATAGGCATCCTGGGCGGTATCGTCCATCAGGTCTCTGAACGCCGTTGCGATGTCTTGCACTGGGAATCCCCAGCAGGTATCCTCAAAGTCCAGCGGATAGAGAATCCCACGGCATACTTTGATATTGTCGTGATGCAGGTCATTGTGGATAACACGCAGGCCGTTGAGATCTGCATATAGGGATTCATACGCTGCGTTGACATTGACCATTGTCGCCTTGAATACATCCCTGACTTCGGGGCGAAAGGCCGGTAAGAAACGATCGTCGAATAAGATCTCGGGTCGGCCACGATGGTAGAGATTATCTACGCGATGGCGAGTAAAGGATGGTGGTGGAACGAATTGCAGGGACCACTCGTGTAGCCGAGCGAAAAGGGCCCCCATGCTGTGGAGGTTTTCCTCCGTTAGTCGAAGGCCCATTCGCACTCCGGGAAGCCAACTCATGACCATGCAGCGACGTGGCTCAGGCACGCCATCGGCAGCAGCCTCAATGATGTAATCGCCAGTCTCCGCTGCGATGGGCAACGGCGTGTTAAAATTACCATCGCGACTCAAAGCCCGTAGGAATGCCACTTCTGAAATGAGGTCCATGTCGGTGCGCCAGTTAGGTTCGCAAACGCGAATGAAGTAGGAATCCCCGTCTCTTGTCTTCACCCGGTAGTTTGCATTGGTGAAAGCCTCGATCAGATGGACGCTTGCAACTTCCATGGGATAGCGCAATAGCGCGTTCAGGGCCAATTGACGTAATCGGCGGGTTCTTCCTCTGTAGCTGAGCTTCTCAAAGGACTGCATAGACATGATTGTTTGCCTGAGACCGGCTGGTCACTTAAAGGTTCAGGTGTTTGCATCCAACGGACTCTGGATCTTTGCGATATCTCGATTTGTCACCCGTGTATAGACCTGTTTTTTATGTTTTGCTGTTCAAATGGATTTCGAATCCCCACCAATGTTCTGTCTGCTTGTAGTGCGCTCTCTCGAAGGCATTGACCATCGGGAAATTAGTCGCCGCCGTCGTTGACCGAATGCAATCCGCTCCTTCGTATTCCAGAATCTGAGTTCCTCGGGCAAGGAGATCATTGACATAACCTTGCCCTCTCTTTTTAGGTACAACTCCAAGCGTATAAATGCAGCCAATAGAATGACCCTTACGAGGGTTTTTTCGCTTCTGAGACAGCAGCAACATAATCACACCCACCAAATCATTCTGGGTATCATAGGCCAATTCAGAAAACCACACATTTCGTTCATCTTCTTTGGGACACGCACTCAGATACTGTGATATTACTCGTTGAGGCCCAAGCTTCGCGTAGCCTTTCAGAATCTCTGAATCCAAAGAATCCTGAAACGACAGAGCGAAAGACCGTGAGAAGGTTAATTCACTGACCTCTTCTCGCGTGCGAAAGACGAGTCTGTTAGTGGCTGCTACAGAAGGTGAATTGCCAGGCCGCTCAAACTCTATCCGTTCTCGCATACATTCAAAGCCCAGTTCTTTCACTACATCAATCAGCGGTCTTGACACTGCCAATCCTTCAGGAGTTGGGTCAGTGGACAACCGGTATTGAATCACCTGTGTTTGCTCCCGTCTCAGCTCTTGAAGGCTATGCCGTATAAGGGCCCTTTTGATCGTCAGATCATCCAATTCATCTACTGTATCAAGATGGAAGATAGCCAAATTTCCTGTCTTATTGTCGGTCTCATAGGCTATACCACCCGTAAATGAGTTCTCAGCTTCTGCGGCAAAACACCACTCTGGCCTACTTGTCCCTTCAGACCATGCGCGCAGCACATGTTTTTGAAGTACTTCCCGGTTAGCTTTGCCCGTGTTTACAAAAGGCTCAAGTTCATCTTGAGAGATAGGTCTAACTTTCAATAGGTCATCCTTTAGAAAAACAGCTCTCAAGCTTCCTTTTGCCAGTCGATGTAAATATGACGGCTATCCCTTGGAGCGTGAGTCTCAATGATAGCGGGTACCCGCAATGCTTCGCTATTTTCATACAATTCTCGTCGCTTGTCGAATTCTTCATCTGTCAACGTCAACGCGGCTACCCGATCTAACAAAGCGGTATCGTCTTTAGTCACATCCTTATTATTCTTAAGCAACAGCCCCCACCAGTCATCGGAAAGCATCTCAAAGCCGTTGAGAGCCGCCAAGTCGCCCACCAGTATTCCACGAACCTTAGACAGCCCTTGTCCACGAGGATGACGTCCAAAACCGAAAAGAGTCCCATTATTTTGATCCTCGCGGCACATCTGCCAGGCTCGTCCTGCTGCAATGAACTGATCAGACGACACGTCATGCATCTCTATATCGGGATCCTCCAGCACCCACCGGCCTTCTTTGGCGTCCCAGTATTCACAGAGACAGTGATTTTGATAGTGTGTCTCCTCAAGATATGTGGCAAATCCCCAGCGACTGCGTGCAGGTATCCCCCTATGACGTAACACTGTGGATAACAGCGTAGCGAAATGGCGGCAATCGACAATCAGACGTTTCATTTTATCGCGAGCGATGTTGAGCGGGCGGTTATCAAGGGAAAGCAGTGTCTCAAT
>JAPOXY010000149.1 GCA_026706845.1 Gemmatimonadota bacterium | reverse complement strand
TCGGATCAATACTAAACGAAGGTGTCAAAGGCGCGTCAACAATCGCGGCGAGTTCATCCGGCGGCATCTCGTAAGACATGATTTTTTATCCTCTTTAGTTTGAATTGACCAACCACGTAGCAATGCTTTAGCCCTAAGAGTGCGTCAAATTCACAGGGCTTATTTCTGCAAGTTCGTCTTTCAAAGATTTCTCTACACGCCACAAATCACATATAAAAATGTAACATACTTTGTTACACTTTCAACAATTATTAATACCTTTTTCAAGGCTGCGAGACTTTTGGTCCTTCTCGCAATATTCGCACACCCAATTGTGGATCGCGTGTGGTAGCGGGAACAAGAATAAACCATATAGAGCTTGCTTTGTAAGCTGGCGTCGTATCATAACTGCCGCCTTTCAAATAATATTGATTACCTAAGAGATACGAACTGCGTCCACTCTGTGTCCACTCCCATACATTGCCATATATATCATAAAATCCCCAGGGATTGGGTAATTTAGTACCCACGATTTGCGCGCTATCCACATTCTTATCCCACCAGGCATAGTCACTTAGAGAATCAGGGCTACTGCCAAAGAACCAGAATGATGTTGCTGCACCCGCTCGACTGGCATATTCCCATTCCATTGAGGTTGGTAAGCGGTATATGCCGTCATTTTGAAGGTCCGTCAACTTTTTCGCGAAATCTTGTGCATCAATCCAGGAAATATTGTAGGCAGGATAAACCGGTTCAGTGAAACCGGTCTCCTCTCTTTGAGGCCAAGGTGAGGTGTGCATAACTTGCTCCCACTGTTGCTGCGTGAGTTCATACTTCCCAAGATAAAAGCCTTTGGGAATCTCCAGTATAGAAAAGCCTATACCTTCCACTATAAGCGTGTCCGGTTCAACCCATATAAAAGCCATTCTTACCCCACCCGGCAGGTCAATGATCAGGTCACTGGTCCTCGGTTTGGGGATGGGTTCTGGCTCAGGTTCCGTTATCGGTTCTGGCTCAGGTCCTGTACTATTACCACCACAACTCAGAATGCAAAACGCAAGCAAAATGCACCAAAAGCACTTCATGGCAACCTCCTCTGCCTGTGCGTCGCACACAAACAGGCACTATTTAGCGGCTTGTCACATCGGTTTTCAATCCAGTGACCAAGCCGCTAAATACGCTCCTCAGGTCTCCTACCCACAACATTCATAGCGTGAGATGTCCTTATAAGGAGACTCAAACGCTATAGATTTACTTCAAGATCAACATCTTGCGCGTGTCCAAAAATTCACCTGCGGTGATCTGGTAGAAATAAATCCCACTGGACACTGAACGTCCGAAGTCGTCCTTACTGTTCCACACCACGCGATAGTGACCTGCGGGTTTAAACGCATTGACAAGCGTGCGAATCTCCTGCCCCAACACATTGTAGATTACCAGCTTGACCTGTTCACTTTGAGGTAGGGAATAGGAGATAATGGTTTCTGGGTTGAAAGGATTTGGCGCGTTCTGAGATAACGAAAATACCAGAGGCGTATCTTCTGTTTTCAAGACAGCGGGTTTTGTGCGACTCTCACCACCACAGGACACAGACGTATATTCCGTCGTCCCACCATATCTGCCCATGTTGATCGTTGAATTATCAGCTTCTGTCATGCTCGGGTCACCCGCATCAATTAAAGGTGAACTTGCCTGCAGGTGATAATCGTTCTCTTCGGATGTATCGGATGCATGCGCGACAAATTGTGGATCAACAGAAACATTGCCCGTACTTCCAACGGTCGGCATGGCGGTATATACACCCTGAAAATCAGCCTCTGACGATCCATACACATCACAATACCGAAGTGTTACGCCTATCGTTCTTTTCTTCGGTGAGGAACCAGAGTTTATACCCTGTGTGTAAACACCCTTCTCGTTAAAAGCGACAATGGTGTTTTTAAGCTGCATGGTGGGACTATCTCCATCCTCGACAAACTCCACCCCCTGGTAATTGTCTGCAATTGTGGCATTGGTCAGTTGCACATGCCCTGTTCCATAAAGCCCTGCAACTATACCCTTCCTGCTTTGATACAGACCAACATTTGTCAATTCTAACTGAGTAGCACTGGCTCCTTCGTGTACTTTAATCCCAAAGTGGTTTGCAGACAAATCCGTTTCAGAAATGGTTGTCTTGCCTTGATAAGAAGTCACTTCAACCCCGACTTCGGCATCGCTAATGACACAATGTTGGAGGGTCAAAGTGCCGCCTTCATTGCGAATGCCACCCCAATCGTCTTTGCCGGAGTTGTAAAGGATGTCCACGTATTCGGCTATTTCTCCGGTTTCTTCGTTCTTGACCTTAATTGCACCCCGCCAACCATCACCGCTGGGGTCAGTGCCATCAGCCCTGAATGATGACTGAAAAATAATGGGATTCTGAATAGTCCCGTTTGCAATCAAAGAGCCACCATTTTGAATAATAATTTCAGAGATTTTTGTGTCCAAACCCGACTCGTAAACATCTGTATCCGGGCGAAAGTTAATCACCGTCCCTGGATTGATGGTCACGGTCACACCACTGGGAATAACGACATCGCCAATGAGATAAATTTCGCCACTCCAGGTTGTGGTTGCTGGTACCGTGTGTCCTGTTAAAGGTGTGCCACTGGCAGACAGAACATTGGCAATGAACTCACGCTCCCACTTATTGTGCTTATTCGTCGTAGCATTATACCCCCAATCCCCTTCCTCACCATCTTCCCATAAACGCGCGGGATATTTCTGCCCATCCTCCCAGGGAATGGGATCCGTGGGAGGGTCGCCAGACCTGTCCAGGGAGAAGTGTACTTCACGTTCTATCCCATTATCATCAAGAACCTTTGCACGATAAAACGGCTGATAATATCCAACGGGATAATTACCGCCAAAATGTGATGATCCTTCTTCGCTCAACGCTTTGAAATGCCTCGCCAATTCCCGAAAGTCATTCCAGTAAAGGTGGTACAAATTTCTATGTGGTTGGCTGCCATCGATGTGGTATTGGATGACAACGGGTTTGCCATTTGTAAGATTTTTGAGATCTCTAATATGATCTGGACTTCCCCAAATCTTGAGATCAGCAAGATTTGGGACCCACATACTGTCTGTTGTTGTTGGATGGAGTTGAGTCAGGACCTTAGAGACGGTTGAGGTGCCGACCCCGATTGTGGCGACATCTATCGCATAATCGCCTGATGTCAAAGAGTCCCAGTCGCATCCAAACTCTTCATAAGCCGTATTACCGGTTCCTTTTGCACTGAAAACCCAGAGTGTTGGATATGAACCGACCATATTCAATGAATCGCATATTTCACGGATTGTGCGCTGATAATTCTTTATGATTAATGTCATTGTATCTGTCAATGCATCAACTCGCCGGGTGCTAATTGAGGGTATCTCTAACATATTTCATTTCAGATACTAATCTGTCACTCGATAATCGGATCACCTCAAATCCAGTCTGCGATGCGGTGCGATTTGTCGCCCACTGATCTCCGAGAAAAAAGATTCGATCACCCGGACCGATCTCTGTCACCGCTTCGACAGAAGAAATCGCATTTATCCCGAGAGCTACGCTGACTATAAGTAATCCGCACAAAAGATGAAAAATCCCAAAAATAGGTTTCGGCCTGTTACAACGCATTCTGTTCTCCTTCTTAAGTTTTAATGATTGTTCTTCCAATACCTTTTTTCACGGTTGCGAGACTTTTGGTCCTTCTCGCAATATTCGCACACCCAGTTGTGGCCTGCGCGCCGGAGTACCGGCAGGGACAAACCCTATAGAGCTTGCGTGCCACGCTGACGTATCATAACTACCACCTTTTATATAACGAAATGGACCTACTCGATCTATATAGAACCCATCTTGTACCCACTCCCACACATTGCCATATATATCATAAAATCCCCAGGGATTGGGCAATTTAGTACCCACGATTTGCGCGCTATCCACATTTTTGCCCCACCAGGCATAGTCACTCAGAGAATCAGATCTACTACCAAAGAACCAGGTGGTTGTTGTGCCAGCTCGACAAGCATATTCCCATTCGTCTAAGGTTGGTAATCGGTATATGCCACCGTCATTTTGAAGGTCTGTCAACTTTTTCGCGAAATCTTGTGCCTCAGGCCAGGAAATATTGTAGGCAGGATAAACCGGTTCAGTGAAACCGGTCTCCTCTCTTTGAGGCCAAGGTGAGGTGTGCATAACTTGCTCCCACTGTTGCTGCGTGAGTTCATACTTCCCAAGATAAAAGCCTTTGGGAATTTCCCTTGTACGAATAGAGGATGAAATTTCCCCCGTAGATGGATTTCTAATGGTTGTTTCCGCTCTCAGCGTGCCCGGTTCAACCCATATAAAGGCCATCCTTACCCCACCCGGCAGGTCAATGATCAGGTCACTTGTCCTCGGTTTGGGGATGGGTTCTGGCTCAGGTTCTGTTATCGGTTCTGGTCCTGTACCTTTATCACCACAACTCAGAATGCAAAACGCAAGCAGAATGCACCAAAAGCACCTCATCGCAACCTCCGCTATTTAGCGACTTGTCACACCGGTTTTCAATCCATTGACCAAACCGCGAAAGTCTGTCACCAACCAACTGTCTCCTACACGAAGCATTTGCAGTGCAAGAGACCCTGGTGAGCGATTTTTGTAAGGACGACTCAACCGCGTGGCATGACCTACGATGTCATACTTCCACTGTGCTGTGACTGTGGCTGATTGACCGTGATACTGTATGCTTACCAATTCAATCACGATACGCACATCCCGGGGCAAGCCATCAAACATGCTCAGAAAGGTCTTGCGAATCTCTCGACGCTCCGCCTCAGTATAATCTTGCTCGGCAGTTGTAGTCACCGCATGTCTTTCACTAAAGAATATGGAGCGGCGATCAATGCGCTGGGTAATGGTCCTGGTCGTGTCAGATTCATTCACGACAACAGAAGAGGTATCTTCTGAAGTTATACCACCGGGAATATTACCGGGGCCGGGAGGCGTCGCTGTACTGTCATTGACTGAACCCACTGGTCCAGGCACTTGTGTCGTCACTGTGCGGTAGCGGTCTTCTTCAATTGGTCCCGTCAATGCCCCCAACTCGAAATTTCTGAATTGTTTGACAAAGATTTTTGCGGTATGCCAGATGAGTCCTTCGTCGTAAATTTGTTGGGGTGACTTCTCACTATTGGAAAATTGTGCTGCGATCTGGGCGATTGCCTTTGCGCGAAAAGATTGTTGTGCATCGGTGGCATTACTCAGCACAATGAATCCCAGAATGGGTATCGTCCATCGCGTCAAAAATCGTTTCATCCATAATCTCCTTGTTTGGGTTGTCCGTGTCAAAAAGTATTTATCCTGTCTCCGCAAAGTATAGACAGGCCAGCCATATCTCTCATTCACCGCTCAAAATCAGCTCGGGTCACGTTGCCGTTGTCATATTACCCTCCTTTCATGCAAAAAACGAATGTCTCCCCCTTTTTACCCCGCAAGATGCGTGCGTAAAAATGTTTTATAGTGCAAAATGCGTGCCAGAAAACGTTTCCAAACAAAAAAAAGCACTTGAAATCATTCAAGTGCTTGAAAAACAATGGGATAAATTTATATAATTATCTGTGCTATGCCTGCGAGTTTCAGGCGCAAGTGCATCCGCCAGGATGCACTTATAACCGCTTATTTAAGTAAAATATAAATAAATATTTGATTTATATGAAGATAAGAAAGGTGCACCCCACAGGATGCACTGCATACAGATGGATGCACCTATTCAATGTGTATCCTGGCGTACAGATCTTACCAGTGCCGTTTTTTCCCTGTCTTCCCCCTAAAACCATCTCTTGTAATAAAACGGACTATTTTCATCTTCATTCAACTGCTTCACCACCTCATAGAACCACAAATCCAGCGGCATCTCGTGTGCATCCAATCGCGGAAAGGGGTTAAAATCATCGGTCGCCAGCGTCTTGCCAATAACATCTATCATCCCCAAACCCAACTCAGGCACATCCACCCGCCGAATACCCGCTCTCTCCATCAATTTATCATACACATAAGACATCGTCGTACCGCCCGGAATAAACGGCAAAGCGCGCGTCCGCATCACCGGAAAAAATACATTCACCACCTTGCGACCTGTGCCATAAGCCGCCGAAGTCGCCGCTTGAATCGCATCCTTGGGCAAATACAAACTCGTCGAATACGCGCCATTGCGACCGTACTCCACCGCTTCTGGATCGCGGCTCGGCTTGTCCAAACTACCGCGCCAATCACAAAAAGCCGTCACAGCCACGGAAATACCCGAATCCATCAGCACATCTGTAAATTGCACAGCCATATCGCCCATCACGAATTTGGTCGCCTCAACAGCCCGCTCAGACAAAGGCGTCAACTGCCACTGGAACAAACCCTCTGCATCGACATCCTTCACAAATGCCGGGGGATAACCCGGCAACACACCCGAACTCGCTGCTGCCGTTGAATTGACATAAATCACATCCTTTGCATCGGCTGCATTGAGCGCATCTACGATCTTATCCAGCGCCCTTCCCTCCAATGCGTACCCATCATTAATCCAGTGAAAACGGTCGCCAAAACCAGTTGCGCGTATCTGCATCTCTTCGCCAGTCGCATATCCCAGCGACCTCGACAAATCGCGTGCCACCACCGTCAGACTTCCACTTTCGGCGACCAGATCGAGCAAAGCCGCTGCCACCGAACAGCCAATGCCCAACCCCGTCCCTCCAACAATCACAAAATGTCGTCCCCTTGCCCAATCGAGCGCGTACCTATCCAAAGCAACGCGCTGTGCCGAACGCCGCTGATCCAGCAATTTAACCGCCTCTGCCGGAAACGCCTCAACCTCTTCCCTGCTCGGTCGCGAAACTGCCGGCGCGCCTTCCACAATACGCACACCCGGCATCGGATTGGCAAATGGACTTGGAAAATCACTCATATTATTTCTCCTGAAAAAATTATCATCCTCCTACCCCACTTCCCACCCAATTGTAAAACCCGTACACTCTTCAAATTCTGTCGCGCGTGTACCTGCATCCTCTGGCACTATAGCCACCGGAACCACCACGCGACTTTCATTCAGATAAATTTTCGCCGCACCGCGCACCACACACCCTTCTGGCGTAATTGCGCGCGCTTCCCGGGCAATCTCATCTTGATTGGCTGACAGACGCACCCGAATCTCCCACCCGATCCTCTCGCCCACCGCGTCTAACAACCCGCGATAGCGATTGCCCACCTGAGAGGAAATAAAAGCCGCTTCAATATACGAACCGCTCTTCAGACCCATTTTTGACGGCGCGTGGGGTTGATCCCCAAACGCCTTTCGGATCTCGCTATATGCTTTATTGATCTCCCATGCACCCTCCCTCTTCATTGCGACTTCTGTCTTGGCACCCCCTGGCCAATCCCATATCAAATCAAAACCCGTCTTTGCCTTAAAACCCGCCGCCGCTTCACCGCTTATCCGCTCCCAATCATCCACCCTCCCCACATCAACAGCCAACACCACCGCCTTTTGATCCAGATGCAGCGCAGGCGCCTTCAAAACCCTCGTACCTGCGGGCGCTGCCTCTCGCGCCTCTTCAAAAAGCCGACCCTGATGCGGAGTCTCCCGCAGCCTGAGCGACCAGCCCGTCTCATCCTCCAACCTGAGAAGCGTCTCGCCATACTGCTCTTGAACCACATCGGGAAAATAAAAAGCCAATTCATACACACCGTCATCTACATACGCGCTGCACTTAAACAACCCCGCCTCGGGCGGAAAAGCCGACATAATATGCGTACGAGCTTCATTCATCTCCATCGGACCGGCTTCTGACACCTCTTTTGGATGAAACAAAAACGCGCGCCGATAATCCGGCTCAAAAAACGTTCGCGAACCCGACAACAACAACCGAAAAGCCTCCACCTCTGACGGCGTCGTCATTTCCGTACCAAACCAAATCTCCGCCAATTCCTGTACGCGAAACGGCCCCTTCGCGCCCGTTTCCAACACATAATTGTGTACCTCGGAAAACGTCTCATCGCTCAGCGGCCTTCCACTTGCAATGCCCGCCCGTGAAACGCGCCGACCATACCCGCGTTGTCGCATCGCCCCCATCGCCTCAACGGAATACGCACCGCCATTTTCTGGCAACTGCACGCCCTCTGGCAAATACACATCCACCATCGAAGACAACGCGCCGCGCGCATCTGCATCGCCGTGAACGAGAAAACAGGTACGCGGTTTCAACCTCTGAACCAACCCCGTCAGTTCACCTCCATCTGCATGCGCCGAAAGCGAATAAGGCTCCACCTGACACGCCACGCGCACCCGCTGACCATTCAACATCAACACGCGCTCTTCGGGATCCCTCGCCTGCATCAGATTCAGCAACGCACGTCCGGGAGACTCCTCATCCTGATACCCCGTTATAGCAATTAAATTCGCCGCATCGCCAGCCAAACGCTCCGCATAATAACTCGACGCCCCCCCGACCAACATCCCCGAAGACGCCACAATACAACACGACGGCCCCGACAAAACACGGCGGCGATCAGCCGGTGACGACACCGCACCCACAGTATCCGAATAAAAAATATCCTCATCGCGTTCTGCCCTGCGCCGCACCGCTGGTGCGAGATCATCGCCAAACGCCGAATACACCGCATTGACCGACCGCACCATCCCATCGACAAACACGGGAAACTCTGGAATCTGCTTGCGCCGCATCGCCCGCGCCAAAATCAGAATAACCTCCTGCGCACGCCCCACCGCAAAAGCCGGAACCAGCACCTTGCCACCCGCTTCAACCACCTCCGCCACGCGCAATGCAAGCGCAGCCTCTTGCTGACCGCGATCCGCGTGCTGGCGATTGCCATACGTCGATTCCATCACCATCACATCGGGTCGGCACTGCGGCACCACCATGCCCGGAATAGTCAGTTGATTGGCAACCGACACATCGCCCGTCATCAAAACACTTTCTCGCACACCCTCAATATAGATCAACGCCGCACCCAGAATATGACCGGCGGGAATCCAGATCGCGGTCAACGCACCGCCGCAAATCGGCACCGTCGCAAGCCACGGCACATCCACCATGCGCCCCAATGCCGCATCGGCTGCCTCGGGCGGATAAAGCGGCAACTCGCCATCCCGGTCTTGCGCCATCAGTTTCACGGCATCAGACAACAACACCCGTGTAATCGCCTGTGTTGCAGGTGTAGAATACACCTTCACATCCGCTGGCAAACTATTCACCAGCACCGGCAACGCACCTGTATGATCGGTATGCGCGTGTGTAATCAGCACCTCATCGGGCATACCCACATCGTCCAGCACAGAAAAATTGGGCAACTGCGATCCCTGTGCAGCCCCCATTCGAATACCCGCATCCACCAGAATGCGTCGCCCTTCGATCTCAATCAATGTACAGGAAGCACCGACCTCGTCGGCACCGCCCAAAAAGTGGAGTTTCATAAACAGTTGTCCCAAAAACCAAAATACGCTATTTTCCCCCCTGAGACTGTCCATACCCAACAGCGCGA
Organism: Gemmatimonadota bacterium; assembly: GCA_026706845.1. Lineage (NCBI taxonomy): Bacteria > Pseudomonadati > Gemmatimonadota > Gemmatimonadota bacterium. Next base: position 5,991 of record JAPOXY010000149.1, on the reverse strand, counting down.
AATCAACATCCTTTAACTATGATCCCACGTCCCTATCTTTTAGTCCTCTTAGCTATCCTGCTCTTCGGCTGTACTGAACGCCAGGTCCGCATCCACTTTGAACAGGCAGAAAAATATCGCCACGAAGGCAAAATCGACCTCGCAATTGAAGAATACAAAGCCATCCTCGGGCTTCGTCCCGATGCGATTGACGCCCTCAACAACCTGGGTTATCTCTACGTTGGAAAAGGCCAGTATGCCAATGCCATTGCACAATATCAAAAAGCCATAGCCGTCAAACCCGACTTTGCCGAAGCCCACTTCAACCTGGGCGTCGCCTATGTCGCGCACAGTCAAATCGACAGCGCCATAGCCGCGTACCAGCGCGCCATCCAATACGACCCCGACAACCACGAAATCCACAACAACCTGGGCGCTGCCCACACCATGGCTGGCAATTACCGGGAAGCCGAAGCGAGCTACCAGCAGGCACTCAAACTCAAACCCGACTACGCCGACGTGTACCACAACCTCGGACTACTCTACACTTATGCAGGCAGATACCGGGACGCCATCCCACAATACGAAAAAGCCATCCGCTACAAACCCAACTTTGCCGACGCGTACAATAACATGGGCAGTGCGCACCTCGAATTGGGTCAATATGAAGACGCTATCCAGCACTTTCAAACCGCCGTCCGTCTCCAACCCAATCACGCACTCGCCCAGGAAAATCTTCGAGAAACCAAAACGCGCATGGACGCGCTTCAAAGAGCACGCGAAGCCGGAGAAATGCGCGTCCAGCACATCCTCGTCAAAACCGAAGCCGACGCCCAGCTTGTGCTTGACCAACTCGACTCAGGCGCAAAATTTGAAGCGCTTGCACAACTCTATTCCACCGACACGGCATCGGGGCGACAGGGCGGCGACCTCGGCGCATTTCTGCCCGGCACCCTCTTGCCCAAATTTGAACAAGCCGTAAAGAAAATCGAACCCGGTAAGGTCGGTGGCCCCGTCAAAACCCCAGCCGGATATCACATCATCAAACGCATCTACTAAACCCTCAATCACCCAGCAAAAACCGCGCCTGCTTGCTCACACTGGGCGTATTTGGTCTGTTCAAATCCGTCACCACCACCTCAATCTCCAACTGCTCCTTGCTATTCTCGGGCACATCCAGCGCAATATAAAGCGGTTCCGACGTCGCAGTACCCGTATGCTCATAAGAAATCTGCACCCCATCTGCCCGCGGAGTCTGGCTCAACAGCCGTCCCAATCCCCGAATCAGGCCCGTACCCTGTACCCCCTTAAGTCTGTATTCCACGCGGTACCGGGTTTGCCCAAACGCATCCCGGCTCAAATTGTAAACCTCGTAATAGAGATAAACCGGTTGCCCCTTCGCAAAAGTCTTAGACGGCAGGGGCACCACCCGCAAATCCCCCTTTTGGAACTTCCCCACCTGCTCTCCCACCTCGACAATCTGCCCTGCCAGTTCCAGATCGCTCAGCGCCAGAGCCTCACCGCGGAAAGATGAAACCGCGACATACGTCTTATACACCTGAACTTTTCGGCTTATTGGATCGCGCACCTGAGTGCCCAATAAATACTGTCCCGGAGACAGCGCCGCGCGTACCTGATCCACCATCAGCGTCCCCTTCTCCACCTCCCTACTTATCGCCTCAGCCACCCGCACGCTATCCCGAAAAACCGGCCGCAGCGAACGATCATAGACCACCACCTCTCGATCCAGCATCACCTGTGAATTCCCCGACGGCGTCAAAGCGACTATTGGCACCCCCATATACGCCTCCATAGCCGTCTCTCGCTCCGACGCGCGGAAATTTGCCGTGTACATATAAAGATCCAGAGGACCGCCCCCGTAATCGTGCATATAAATCGAAGGCGTTTGAGACACAACCTGTGCCACAACCGTCTCGGGAGCCATCCGCGACCACAGCGCGTGATTGGGCGAATTGGGCGGAATAGGCGCAAAATCGAAAAACCCGCTACCCGTCGGATCCAGAAACGTAATCTCGATCCCCCCGCCGATCTCGGCATAAATCCACGACTCCCACTTGTACCCCAGTTCAGACCCATCGAGCATCACACTGCGCCTGCGGGGTATCGGGAAAGTCGGCACACCCCGCAACTCAGACGTCTCAGACTCCACCCCAAATCCATAAGACGACCGCGACTGCCCGTGTATATGCTTGCTCGGCGACACTTCTTCAAGCGCATTTGCAGCCATCATATTCAGGCGATTCTTCACCTTTGCGACTTTTTCATCCGTCTCAAACACCAGATAATCCGACCAACTCTGATGATCCGGATGCCCCAGCCGGATGTACACATCGCCCCTTCGGTCCCATCCCCGACCGTGCCACTCTTCCAGGCCCTCGGCAAAATTTGAGCGCGCGAAATGCACCCGCCGATAATGCTCAACGCGGCGCTCGTTCACCTGTGTCGTCGGCGTGGGATCCTGCTCCAGCCAGAAAACCTCTCGAAGCTGTGTTAGCGACCGCCCAAAAGCACCCTGAATTTTGGAAAGCACCTCGGCAGGAGCCACCAGCGACAAATCCTGGTAATACTCCCGCTCTGTCGGATCCAAAAACTGAAAATAGCGCTCAAAAGCAGCCTGCGCCTGGACAAAATCCCCCCGCTCAATATGCATCTCGGCCAAAAGCGGCAGATACTCTTTCGGCTTTGTCTTTGCCATCTCCTTCAACTCATCCAGACTATAAGTTTTCTTCCCCGCGCTCTTCAGCCGCATCGCCACATACGCCAGACGCGCAGGCGTAATCGGATGGTCGGGATTTACCGCTATCTGCCGCGAATACGCTTTCATCGCCTTGTCGTAATAGTGCAGCGCCTCGTAAAAAACGCCCAGCTTGAAATACGCGTCGTAGTGATCGGGAAAAAGCTCTACCACATTGCCAAAATAGTGATCCAGATCCACCCGATCCATCCCCACCATCGCCAGATGGCACATCCCCAGATTGTAGTGAGCCGCCGGATATGCTTTATCCATCGCGCAGGTCTCGCGGAACAACCTCAGTGCCCGCGACTTTTGCCCCGGCATCTTCAGCGCCGCCAGCGCCCTTCCATTGCGCGCCTCCACAAACTTCCTCTGCTTCTTAATCGCTCTTAAGAACAACGCCTCTGCTTCTTTTACCTCATCCTGCTCCAAGCGAAGATAGCCCAGTGCGCACATCGCCACCACATCATTCGGGTGTAAAATCAGCATCCGATCGCAAATACGGGCAGCCTCTGCCACCAGCTTCTCATCCGGAGCCTGCGCCCGCGTGATATACTTATTCGGAATCAGCCCCCCCCGCTCAAAATACGCATCTGACACCGTCACATAGCGGTGCCCAAAGTGATAACCGTAATAATACTTCAACATGAGCGGATTGCGCGCCTGCCAGAACCGCGCCAAAAATACGCCCTTCGCCTTCCGGTCCAGAGCCTTGTAAAAAGCCGCCGTATCCGCACTGGCAACCTCTCCCAAAATCAAACCCGCCACCTGATCTTCAAACTCGCCAAAACTCGCCTGCATTTCCGCCCCGGCAACCTGTTCCTCTGCCTCCTCCGTTTTATCCTCTCGCTCCAAAATTTTGATATGTACCTGCGCCACCCGAAGCTCGCCTATCAAAGTCTTGAGCACCACCTCTGTCTCAGATTCCGACACAATCTCGCCCTTCAACACCGTACCATCCTCGAGCAACACCGTTGCACCATAGGCAGACATAGCACTTAAAAAGACACAAAGCACAAACACAAAAACCTTCATATTACATCCCTCTCCTGAGGAGAACCCCGGCAAAGGCAAATACAATACCCCTTCCCCGCACACCTGTCAAGCCATGAAAAAACGGCGGAAGGACATAGCGTCCCTCCGCCGTTGTGATCGTGGGCGAACCACCCCGATCAACGACTTAGAAGGTAACAGCAGCGCTGAGGATATGCACCGAAGAGAAGAAAGCACTATCAAACTGCTTGAATGCATAATCCACCTTCACGCCCTGACCACCTTCGGTCTTAAACTGCAACCCACCACCTGCAGAAATACCCTCTGTATCGTGGTTGGTCTTGTACCCACCTCGCAGCGTAAAGCCGACTGAGGACCCCGCTGCGCGATACGTATATTCGGCACCGACGTGAATGCGCTCATCAAAATCGATGGGATTGTTCACATCCAGGGCCAGGTCCAGATGGTGTGGCACAGGCGTATTGCCCATCATCGAAATCACATCGATGAGCAAGCCCAGGCGGATATTTCGCGGCAACTCAAACTGCTCCCGCTGATAAACCACCTCTGTGCTAAAATTCTGCACACTCATCGCCATCACCGTATTCCGGAACCCCGTATTGAAATACGTACCCAGGTCAAAGGCAAAGGCATTCTTGGAATTATCCACCGTCTGCCTGCTACTACCTAAAAAGATATTGCCAGTACCCAGGTCCTGATGGGCAAGCCTCAAGGTCGCTCCCGCAGAAAAACGGTCGGTAATTTTGAGACCATAAGCCGCGGAAATGGCATAATTACTGGTGGTAATCTCGCCCTCGTCTTTGAAACCGGCGCCAGCGGGATTTGGATCAATGGATGTGGCGTTGACAGAACCCGCATCGAAAGTCACAATCGAAAGACCGAACGTCCCTCTGCCCGGCACATTCACGGCAACGCCAGCGACCATACTCCTGGTATCGACAAGCCAATCCACATAAGTGACATGCGCTTCCTTACCTTCCATAAAAGCCAGCGCACCTGGATTGAAAAGAATCGCCGATCCGCTCCCGATCAACCCCACACCGGCACCACCGAGAGCGGCGGTGCGAGCATCGGTGGGAATAGACAGGAAAGCAAAACCAGCCTGTCCGGTCTTGATAAACGTCGGCGAGGCTTCTTCAAAGCCCGGAACAACGGGATCCAGTTCCCGCACGCGACCATCAAAGTTGTCGGTCACGCCGGTCGCAACGCTCCCCTGGGCAAACATATCGCTCGGCATCAGCCCCGCGCACACAAGCGCGATCAGAATATATTTTTTCACGATCATTCTCCTTGTTTAGCGAACCACAATGAATTTCTCGATATGAGTGCCCGGAACCTGGGGATCCCTGCTCTCAATATGTGCGAAGTAGATACCCGACACCAGGAACTGGTTATTGTCGTTGATCATCAAATCCCACGACAGATCGCCAGAACCCGCAGTGTGCTCAAACTCCTGAATCAGATCGCCGGTTATCGAGAAAATACGGATGATCGCGCTCGCAGGCAGATTTACGAACAGCAGCTTGTTGGCCTGACCCGTAAAATTGAATCCACCTTGCTCTAAATCGCCGCCCTGAATCTGGAATGGATTTGGCACAATCCGCACACTCGTAATATCCCGTCCGGGCGCGCGGAATGGACTTACACCATCCCCCAGGGTGCGGGTGGCAAAAAAGCTGCTCTCCAGACCATTGGCATCAACGGCTGTAACCGCGTAATAATACCGCGTACCGCGGATCACAGTATCGTCATTGTAAGATGTACCATTGACCGTGAAAACATCCCGCAGACTGGGTGGTTTTGTCTCAAAACCCGCCATGCGATAAACCCGGTATGAAGCCGCACCGGGAACAGCAGCCCAGGAAAGTTCGTTTTGATCCGGACCAGATGTTATTTCTACCCGTGAGGGCCAATCTGGCGTAGGTGGCAAAACGGGCTGCAAACCAACCACCGAGTTTACCTCGCGATTGTTCCACGCCTTGTGCGCCACATCTACCGCCGCCTTCAAGGAATCCAATCCGCTGTTGAGGAAAGCTTCTTTCTCAGCAAAAGAAATAGAACCTTCCGACCACATTCTGCCCACCCGTTTGTTCTCTTCGATAGATGGACCCGTAACAATCCAGGCCGACACAATGTGAATGCTCTCGCCGGGATTCAGTTCGGGCCAGGGACCAAATGTCACCATCCATTCCCAGTACCCTTGCTGAGACTCCACGGACGTCGCCACATTTCTAACGCGCTCG
>JAPOXY010000148.1 GCA_026706845.1 Gemmatimonadota bacterium | reverse complement strand
TGGGTAACCTCACCAATCTCAAGCACCTGGCTCTTAACAACAATGCGTTGAGTGGGGAGATCCCAACAGAATTGGGTAACCTGACAAACCTGGAGGAAATGAATCTTCATGATAATCAGTTGAGCGGTGCGATCCCTGCGGAATTAGGGAACCTGGCCAACCTTAATGCACTGAATATTTGGAATAATCAGTTAAGCGGTGAGATCCCAACGGAATTAAGCAACCTGTCCAACCTCACTCGCCTGAATCTTCACACTAATCAATTCAGTGGTTCAATTCCAACAGAATTGGGCAATCTTTCCAACCTTGAGGAACTCACTCTTTACAGGAATCAGTTGACTGGGGAAATCCCTGCAGAATTGGGTAACCTGAACAGCCTCAGATCACTAAAACTTTTCGGTAATGAGTTGAGTGGTTCAGTTCCCGTAGAACTGGGGAACTTGTCCAACCTTGAGGTAATGGAACTTGTTGGAAACAAATTGAGTGGTGCGCTGCCTCAGAGCCTGACGATGCTAACAAAGCTGGAGAGATTTAACTTTGGAGGTGGAGGATTATGTGCGCCGTCTGATGCGGCCTTTCAGGCCTGGCTTCAGGGTATTGAAGATCACGATGGCCCAACTTGTGCTCTACCAGGCCAGCGCGAGGCACTGGTCGCACTGTATAATGCAACAGATGGACCCAATTGGACAAATAACACCAATTGGCTCACCGACAACGACATCTCCACATGGTATGCCGTTGATGTTTCTGACGGTTCGGTTACGGCCCTGTACATGTGGAATAATAATCTGACAGGAGAAGTTCCTCCGGAATTGAGCAACTTAACCAACCTTGAGGAACTGGATTTTAACGATAATCAGTTGAGCGGTGAACTGCCTCAAACCCTGACCGGGCTGACAGGAATGAGGAGATTGCAGTTTTGGAATAATGAGGGACTATGTGCGCCATCTGATGCGGCCTTTCAGACATGGCTTCAGGGCATTGAAGACGCTGGTGGCCCAACTTGCGCCCCACCACCCCCACCAGGCCAGCGCGAGGCATTGGTAGCACTGTATAACGCAACGGGTGGAGATAATTGGACAAATAACGATAATTGGCTCACCGACAACGACATCTCCACATGGTATGGCGTCGGCGTTTCTGATGGCTCGGTGACAGCATTGAATCTGGGAGAGAACAATCTGACTGGAGAGATTCCAACAGAATTGGGCGACTTGACGAACATTGGGCATCTGGAGTTTGGCCACAATAAGTTTTTGAGTGGGCGGATCCCAACGGAATTAGGCAACCTGACCAATCTTACTTACCTGAGTTTTAACGAGAATCAGTTGACTGGCTCTATTCCAGCAGAGTTGGGCAACCTGACGAACCTTGGGTATCTGGGCCTTTGGTATAATCAGTTGAGTGGAGAGATACCATCCGAATTGGCCAACCTGACGAACCTTGGGGGTTTGGATCTTGGCGAAAATGCATTGAGTGGACAGATCCCAACAGAATTGAGTAACCTAACAAATCTCACTTTCTTGGGACTTCACGGCAATCAATTAAGTGGGGAGATCCCAACGGAATTAGGCAACCTGACAAATCTCACTGAACTGAATCTCTGGGGCAATCAGTTGAGTGGAGAGATACCATCCGAATTGGCCAACCTGACAAACCTTGAGAGACTGGATCTTAACGGTACTCAATTGACTGGACAGATACCATCCGAATTGGCCAACCTGACAAACCTCACAGAACTGTGGCTTGGCGGCAATCAGTTGACTGGTTCGCTACCTCAGAGTCTGACAATGCTGACGAAGCTACAGATATTTCACTTTTGGAGTGAAAGTGGCCTATGTGCGCCGCTTGATGCAGCCTTTCAGGCCTGGCTTCAGGACATTGAAGACGCCAATGGCCCAACTTGCTCGGAATAAGACGCGCTCGGACGGATTACAAACCGTTAGCCCGACTCCGCTATTCAGCTAAACAAAAGCCCGTCAATCGGTGATGATTGACGGGCTTTTTTATTTTTGGGTTGCCCCCCAGGGATTCGAACCCCGATTCTACGGTCCAGAGCCGCATGTCTTGCCATTAGACGAGGGGGCAAAAATATATAATCAGCGTTTCAGGGTATTATGAACCCAAAACCTCCAGCGCCTTTTTCAGCCTGCGAATACACGTCTCCCGTCCGAGCACAGCCATCAGTTCAAACAACCCCGGCCCAAACCCAACGCCGCAAAGCGCGAGACGCGTCGGATGAATCAGCCTCGAAGCCGAAATCCCCAATTCACCAGATAGTGTGCGCGTCACACCCTCAATATCGCCCTCACCGAACGAATCCAAACCCTCCAAACGCTCAATCATCAACGCAACGCGCTCGGGCGTATCCGTCTTCCAGTTCTTCTTAGCCGTCTTTGCATCATACACCTCTGGATCCACAAAAAAATAACCCGTATGCTTCAAATCCTCAAGTGTATGCAACCGCGGCTGCAACAACTCTGCAATCCTCAACAACTCACCCCGCCGTTCAGAAGCCTCTGCCTCCGTAAGCCACCCCTCAGCAACCCAAATCGGAACAGCATCATCCAGAACCGCATCCACCGGACGAAGACGCATATGCTCGCCATTGAGCCAGACCAGCTTCTTCTCATCGAAAATCGCATCTCGCTTGAGCAACCCCGCAACAGAAAACGCCCCGGTCAACTCATCACGCGCAAACACCTCGCGCTCATCTCCGGGAGCCCATCCCAACAGCGCGAGATAATTGAACATCGCATCCGGCAAAAAACCCCGCTCCTGATACTCCGAAATCGTCGTCGCCCCATGGCGCTTTGACAACTTGCTGCCATCGGGACCCAGAATCAGCGTCGAATGCCCATACTCCGGCACCATCCACGAAAGCGCCTCAAACAGCATAATCTGCTTCGGCGTATTTGACAAATGGTCCGCAGACCGCAACACCATATTCACACCCATATTGTGATCATCCACCACCACCGCGAGATTGTAAACAGGCGAACCATCGGGCCGCAACAAAACAAAATCCTCAACCTCGGCATTATCCCACCGCTGCACACCCCGAATGTGATCGTGCCAGACCGTCTCACCCGCAGGCACCTTAAACCGCACAACCTTTGGCCGCCCCTCGGCCTCAAAAGCCGCCTGCTGTTCCGGCGTCAAATCCCGATTGTAGCGCACGCGCCGCTTCTCGACCTGCGCCTGCCGGCGCATCGCGTCAAGCTCTTCGGCAGTCTCATAGCCGTAATACGCATGACCCGTCTCCACCAGACGCTCGGCTGCTTGCTTATGCGCCTCGGCATTATGCGACTGAAACACTGGCTCGGCGTCAAAATCAACACCGAGCCAGTTCAAACCGTCCAGAATCGTCTGAAGAGACGACTCTGTAAAACGCTCTCGATCCGTATCTTCCACGCGCAACAACAACTTTGCCTGGTCGTGCTTCGCGTAAAGATGATTAAAAATTGCCGTTCGCGCATTCCCCACGTGAAACCCACCTGTGGGAGACGGCGCAAAACGCAAAACCGTATCCGACATCGAAAATCGACCTGTGAATATATGGCGGAGAGGGAGGGATTCGAACCCTCGGTAGAGGCAACCCCCTACAACAGATTAGCAATCTGCCCTGTTCGGCCACTCCAGCACCTCTCCGCGAACAAAAACGAACAGCCAAAAGTAACAAAGGACCTGTATAAATGCAAGATAAATGGCGGTGGGGGTGGGATTCGAACCCACGGACCCGCGAGGGTCAACGGTTTTCAAGACCGCCCGATTCGACCGCTCTCGCACCCCACCACACCATCCGAAAAGTATAGATAAGCGCCCCATCTGTGTCAAGCGGTTTGTATCAAATCAACTTGACTACAATTACACTTTGTTTTTCTTCTATTTATCAATCGAACACCCAATAATCTCCGATCCTTACAACCACCAAAAAAGGGTTTGCGTTGCCCGTGCCCTTCCTGTATTTTTAGGCACAAAACTGCAACATGACCCAGAAAATCTCACACCGCGCGCCTGACCTCGCACCCTCCCCTATGATTGCGCTCATCACCGGCTCCCAGATGGCATCTATTGACCGTCGGGCAATTGACAGTGGTGTGCCGGGTATAGAACTCATGGAAGCCGCAGGCCAGGGTGTAACCCGGGCAGTAGAAAACCTGTTGGGCGAACGCCAAAACCGGCACATCGTCATCCTCTGTGGCAAAGGCAACAACGGCGGCGACGGCTTTGTCATCGCCAGACAAGCGGCCCAAAGCGGTGCAAAAGTCCAGGTATTCACAGCCACATCCGCCCGGGAAATAACAGGCGATGCAAAAATCAACCTCGACCGACTGCCCCCGGACATCGTGCAGCCAGTTGATCATATCGCAACAGTACAAAACGCACTGACCAATGCCGACATCGCCGTTGACGCGCTCCTGGGCACGGGTATCCAGGGACCTCCCCGCGGCATATACGCCGACCTTATAGAAGCCCTCGCCCGCGCCAAATGCCCCATAGTTGCCGTGGATATACCCTCTGGACTCAACGCCGACACGGGCCAAATCGAAGGACCCTGTGCAACCGCAACATGCACAGTCACATTTGCACTGCCCCGCATGGGACACTTCTTCTATCCCGGACGCGCCCAATGCGGCAAACTGCACCTCATCGACATCGGAATCCCCCCCTCGGCAATTGAGAGCGAACACATCAGCACCTACCTGATAGACAACCGCCGCTGTGCTCGCCTGCTCCCCCGCCGGGAACCCGACGCCCACAAAGGAGACTGCGGCAGAGTATATATCCTCGCCGGATCCGTGGGACTCACAGGCGCGGCGGCACTCGCTGCAAACGCGGCACTCAAAGGAGGCGCGGGCCTCGTCACACTCGGCGTACCCAAAAGCCTCAACGACATACTCGAAATCAAAGTCACCGAAGCAATGACCCACCCGCTACCCGAAGTCAAAAAAGTCAGATGCTTATCCCTGCGCGCCCGGGGTGAAATACAACGCGCGTGTCGCACAGCCGACAGCATAGCCATTGGTCCAGGCTTAGGCACCCATCGAGAAACCGTCGAACTCATCCGCCGCCTCGTGCGCGACCTGGATTGCCCCGCAGTCATTGACGCCGACGCACTCAACGCCCTCGCCAGCGACCTCAATGCAATCCGCGCCTGCGAGACACCCCTGGTACTCACCCCGCACATCGGGGAATTTGCGCGCCTGACCGGGTGCAGCATCGCCGAAATACAGCGCGACCCCATAGCACGCGCTCTGGAATTTGCCTCCGACATCGGAGCCACCACAGTCCTGAAAGGCGCACCGACCATCGTCGCAACGCCAGAAGGCGAAATACACATCAACCCAACAGGCAACCCGGGAATGGCAACCGGCGGCACAGGAGACGTACTCACGGGCCTATTAGCCGCACTCATCGGTCAGGGACTCAATCCATCAGACGCCGCCTGCACAGCCGTCTATCTCCACGGTCTCGCCGCTGACATCGCAGTTAAAAAAACAGGACAAATAAGCCTCATCGCCAGTGACATCATCGAAAACTTTGCCGCCGCCATACACCAAATACGAGATAGTGCGGACTGTCTTGATCTATACCTCACCACCTGATTCTGGACCCTGTACCCAATGCCCAAACGAACCGACCTCAAAAAAATAATGCTCATCGGCTCTGGTCCCATCGTCATAGGACAAGCCTGTGAATTTGACTACTCGGGCACACAAGCCTGCAAAGCCCTCAAAGAAGAGGGATACGAAGTCGTACTGGTCAACAGCAACCCCGCCACCATCATGACCGACCCCGAAATGGCTGATAAGACTTATGTCGAACCCGTCACACCCGAAGTATGCGCAGCCATCATCGAAAAAGAACACCCGGATGCCCTCCTCCCAACCCTGGGCGGGCAAACGGGCCTCAACACCGCCATGGCCCTGCACGAACAGGGGACACTCGAAAAATTCAACGTCGAAATGATCGGCGCAAAACCACACGCCATTGAAAAAGCCGAAAACCGAGAAGCCTTTCAAAAAGCCATGGACAAAATCGGCCTCGACTTTCCCAAAGGCCGATTTGCCTACACCCTCAAAGAAGCACTCGACATCACGGCTGAAATCGGATTTCCCGCCATCATCCGCCCATCCTACACCCTGGGCGGCACAGGCGCTGGCACCGCGTACAACATCGAAGAATTCAGACACGCTGCTGCACACGGCCTCAGCCTATCGCCCACCTCTGAGATTCTCGTAGAAGAATCCATCATCGGCTGGAAAGAATTCGAACTCGAAGTCATGCGCGACCAAAACGACAACGTCGTCATCATCTGCTCTATAGAAAACTTCGATCCCATGGGCGTACACACGGGCGACTCCATCACCGTGGCACCCGCGCAAACCCTCACCGACAAAGAATATCAGGAAATGCGCGACGATGCCATCGCCTGCATCCGAGAAATCGGCGTGGAAACCGGCGGCTCCAACATCCAATTTGCAGTAGATCCCAACACGGGCCGGCGCGTCGTCATAGAAATGAACCCCCGCGTCTCCCGCAGCTCTGCGCTCGCCTCAAAAGCCACGGGCTTCCCCATCGCCAAAATAGCCGCCAAACTCGCCATTGGATACACCCTCGACGAAATACAAAACGACATCACGCGCGAAACACCCGCCTCATTTGAACCCACCATCGACTATTGCGTCATCAAAATCCCGCGCTGGACATTTGAAAAATTTCCCCAAACCGCTGATCTGTTGGGCACACAAATGAAATCCGTAGGTGAAACCATGGCCATAGGTCGGACGTTTAAAGAAGCACTGCAAAAAGGCTTGCGCTCTCTCGAAATCGGCCGCGCGGGATTTGGTGCCGACGGCAAAGACATCCACCCCAACACCCTCTCGCGCGAAGCCCTCGAACGCGGCCTGCGCGAACCCAACTCGCAGCGATTAGCCTATCTCAAAACGGCTTATGACGCTGGACTATCCGTACAGGAAATTTTTGACGCCACCAAAATTGATCCCTGGTTTCTCGACAACATGCGACAACTCGTCGAAGTCGAAAAAGAACTCGCCGCCCTGATGGACTAACCATGACAAAACAGCACACCCTCAACGACTTAAAATCGCGTATCTCTCGCGCAGACCTGCTCAAAGCCAAACGATACGGCTTTTCCGACCGCCAACTGGCACACCTGTGGCAAAGTGACGAATGGGCTGTTCGCGCCCTGCGCAAAGAACTCGGCGTCGCGCCCGTTTTCAAAACCGTAGATACATGCGCGGCCGAATTTGAAGCCTACACGCCGTATCACTACTCGACCTATGAGACAGACAACGAAGCCATCCGATCCGATCGCCAAAAAATCATGATCCTGGGCGGCGGTCCCAATCGCATTGGACAGGGCATCGAATTCGACTATTGTTGTTGCCACGCCTCCTATGCCCTCAAAGAAGACGGCTTTGAGACCATCATGGTCAACTCCAACCCCGAAACCGTCTCCACCGACTACGACACATCCGACAAACTCTACTTTGAACCGCTCACCGCTGAAGACGTACTCAGCATAGCCGATGTTGAACAACCCGACGGCGTCATCGTTCAATTCGGCGGACAAACACCGCTCAACCTCGCGCGCGACCTCGAACGCGGGGGCCTCAACATCGCCGGCACATCGCCCGACGCCATTGACCTTGCCGAAGACCGCAAGCGCTTTGGCGCACTCATCAAAGAACTGGACATACGACAACCCGAAAACGGCACCGCAATAAGCACCGACGAAGCAATCGCCATAGCCGAACAAATCGGATATCCGGTCCTCGTGCGCCCCTCTTACGTCCTCGGGGGCCGCGCAATGGCGATCGTATATGACCGCGAAGCCCTCATCGCCTATATGCGCAATGCCATAGAAGCCTCTCCAGAGCGCCCCATCCTCATCGATCGGTTCTTAGAAGACGCACACGAATTTGACGTCGATGCCGTAGCAGATCCAACGGCAGTCGTCATTGGCGGCATCATGCAACACATCGAAAGCGCGGGCGTACACTCTGGCGACAGCGCCTGCGTCTTGCCCCCTTATCAGATCTCCAGCGCCAACCTCGACGAACTGCGCCGCCACACACACGCCCTGGCCAGAGCACTCAATGTCGTCGGCCTCATGAACATTCAGTTTGCCATTCAAGGCGAAGACGTATTTATTATAGAAGTCAACCCCAGGGCATCGCGCACAGTGCCCTTTGTCAGCAAAGCCATTGGCGTGCCCCTGGCCAAAGTCGCTGCCCGCGCAATGGTCGGGCGCACACTTGTAGAACAGGGCTTTACCCGGGAAGTCCCCATCAATCACATCGCCGTCAAAGAAGCCGTCTTGCCCTTCAACAAATTTCCCGGTGTTGACACCGTCCTCGGTCCCGAAATGAAATCCACCGGCGAAGTCATGGGCATAGACACCGACTTTGGCCTCAGCTTCCAAAAAGCGCAACTCGGCGCAGGTGTGCGCTTGCCCCAGGAGGGAACCGTATTTTTAAGCGTCAACGACCGCGACAAAGAAGGACTTGTACCGATTGCCCAACAACTATCCGACATGGACTTTCGCCTCATTGCCACAGGGGGAACCTGCGCCTTTCTCAAAAGCCACAACATCGCCTGTAATCGGATCTTCAAAATTCAAGAAGGGCGCCCAAACATACTCGACGCCATCAAAAACGGCGAAATATCTCTCATGATCAACACACCCGCAGGAGAACAATCTCAGGCCGCCGACCCTGAAATACGCAAAGCAGCCATACAATACGGCCTGCCCTACACAACCACCTTATCGGGAGCCGCCGCCGCTGTTGCTGGCATCCAATCGCTCAAAAACAACAGCACAATTCGCATTCGTTCACTCCAGGACTTTCACACTTCTTAAATCCCATGTCTCGTCTCATCTACATCACATCCCTCTGCATCCTCTGTCTGGCTTGCAAAAGCGTGTATTACAACACCTTTTACAACGCCAAACAACAGTACAGTATAGCCGAGCAAAAGCGCCTCGAATCCCAAACCCCCGGCAGCCGAATAACACCTGCGACCTATAACGCGCTCTACCAGCGGGCCATACTCAAAGCGTCCATCGTGCTCAAATACTTTCCCGATAGCAAATGGTTCGACAACAGCTTGCTACTCATCGGCAAAGCGTCTTATTGGCGCGAAGATTACACCGAAGCACTCACCAAATTTCAAGAACTGCAAAAACTCTTCCCAGAAAGCGAACTAATCCCCGAAACGCGCTACTGGCAGGGCCTCGCACTCTGGGCAATGGATCGCACCAATGAAGCGCGGACTACATTTTCTCTTTTTGAGAAAGAAACCGATCCCGAGTTATACGGCCTGGCAAATCTGGCACTCGCGGAAATGGAAGCTGCACAGGGCAACAGAGAAGACGCGATCATATCCTATAAAACACTGCTCGAAACACTCGACAAAAAGCACAAATTGCGCGCGCGCGCCTGGCAAGGCGTGGGCAACAACCTCCTCGAATTGAACCGATACGACGAAGCACTTGAAGCCTACGAAAACGTGCTAAAATCAAAACCCGATACCAGGACAAATTTTGAAACCCGCGTCAAAATTGGCGAAACCCTCGAGCGCCAGCAAAAATACGACGGGGCGCTGGACACATACCAAAAAATATTAAAAATCAAACGGCTTCGCATATACGAAGCCGAAATACGCCTCAAACAGGCGCATATATACCGGTTGAAAGATCAGACTGAAACCGCGGAAGAAATCTACAGCGACGTCGGGAAAAAATACCCCCGTAGCGAATACAGCGCAGAAGCTTTTTATCGCCTGGGGCTCATCGAACAAAAATCGCGTAGAAACCTGGAAAAAGCCAAAGAACTATTCGAAAAAGCCGTCCGCGAAGACCGAAGTTCAGATGAGGGCAAACTGGCTTTACAACGGCAAAAAGATCTCGTAGCACTCGAACGCTATACCAAACAAGCCGAGAAAGTCGAAGACCCGCAAAAAGCACTGGGACCGCTTTTTGACCTCGCCGAACTATACCTCTTTAATCTCGGCGAACCCGATTCAGCCCTGAGTATTTACCAGCGCGTATTGAGCCTGACCGACACGACTGACCTGGCACCCAAAGTGCGTTATGCCATCGGACTTATTTATGCCGACAGCCTGAAAAATGAAACCGCAGCGCGCGAACACTTCCAACTACTTCTCGACCAATATCCCAACACACCTTATGCCGTTGAAGCCAGGACGCGCCTCAATCAAAAACACACCGACGATGACCTGGCAGAAACGCGATTTCTCGAAGCTGAAAACCTCATCGCAGAAGGCACACCAGCACGGGATATCTTACCCATCTATCGACAAATAGCCGACGAATATCCCAACAGCCTCTTTGCCCCAAAGTCACTTTTTGCCCTTGCCTGGACCTACGAAAATGACCTGGACCAGCGCGAACAGGCAAAAACCATTTACGAACAAGTGCAGGAGCGATACCCCCTCACACAATACGGCAAAATTGCAACCGACAAACTCAAGGGCAAATTCCTCGACCCCCCGCCTGAGCCTGCAGACACCACCCAAACGCAACCATCTGATACGCAACCCGACACAACGCGAACTGATACAACGGATGCACCACCGGATACAACGGCTACCCCGCCTGATATCTCAAAGCTCAGAACGCAAAAAACACCCCCTCCAAAACCCGCCTTCAAACCCGATGTCATTATCGGAGGCGGTATCATGGAAGCCGTAGATGCCGATGAAGAGCCTCAGGTCATAGAAGAAGTTGAACCCGAATACCCCGAAGAAGCCAGAGCCGAAGGCAAACCCGTCACGGTCTTCTTGCGCTTGCTCATCTTAAAAAACGGCAGCGTAGGCGAAGTCCACGTAACCTCGGGACCCGAACGCTTTCACAGTGCCGCAGTAGAAGCAGCAAAACAATACACCTTTGAACCCGGCATACACGAAGACGCACCGCGCGACATGTGGATAGATATAACCATCTACTTTGAACCGCCAGAGTAAGCAACAATGCCCGAAATCCCGAACTTCATCTCCGAAACTGCCGTCGTACAAAAAAACGAACCCATTGCACAGGGCGTATATCTCATGCGCCTGCACGCGCCCCGGCTCGCAACCGCCTCTCGCCCGGCGCAATTCCTGCAAATCCTGACTGACCCGGGCCTATCCCCCTATCTTCGCCGTCCCTTCAGCGTATTGCGCGCAGACCGCGAAGCTGGATGGCTCGACCTCATCTACGACGTCATCGGACCCGGCACCGAACGTCTATCCTCTGCCCAATGCGGCGACCCATTTGACGTCAGCGGCCCACTGGGCAACCCTTTTGCCCCCCCAAAAACCAAACGCATCCTCCTCGTCGCAGGCGGCGTCGGCCTCGTCCCCCTCGCATTTTTGGCCTGGGAACACCCCGACCGCCGTCCCGACATGATCTACCTCATGGGCGCGGCAAATACCGCGCGCCTGCCCGACATGTCCGCACTCTTACCCACCGACCTACCCATCCACATCGCCACCGATGACGGCAGCATAGGACACCGCGGATTTGTCACAGAACTCATTGCCGAACACACCCTTCCAAACCACACCACCATCCTCACCTGTGGTCCCCATCCCATGATGGCGCGCGTAGCCCACATCGCCGCCGAATTAAACGCCCCCTGCTATGCCTCCCTCGAAAACCACATGGCCTGCGGTTTTGGCGCCTGTGTCGGATGCGTAGTCGAATACAAAACATATCCCACCGAAGACCGCCGCTATCGCTGCGTCTGCCTCGAAGGACCCGTCATCAACGCCCACGAAATTGTCTGGGGGGACTGAGATGGGGAGACGTGCTGTTTTGTTGGCGATTATTTTATTCGCGGGTAAATCCGCGCATGCACAAGTCCCGCCCATTTTTATACCCGGGACTGAATTGCACGATATTTACTGTCGTGCGTGTGCCCATTTTTTCCCCGAAGTTCTGCCCGCTGATAGCGAGTTTCGACTGGATAGGGCGATTTGTGGGACATCGGCAATAAGGGGTTTAACCGCGAATTGGGATCGTTTGCCTCCCGCAGCCAAGGAGGCATTTGCGTTTCTCCAGCAGCGCCCTATTCTGAGTCATTCAATTCTGTCTTCGGGGGGGCATTTCAAAATTCACTACGATACGGTGGGGATACACGCCGTTGCTCCAACCGATACAGACGCCAATGGTGTACCGGATTATGTCGATGAGGCCGCGCGGGTTTTTGAGGATGTTTGGGATTTGGAGATCAATCAACTGGGCTATAATCCCCCTCCATCCGATGGCGATGGTGTTTACGATGTGTATATTAAAAATCTCGCCTTTCTGCGGGCTTATGGCTATGCTTGGCCGATTGTACCTAGAGAGTTGACAACGCCGAGTTATATAGAAATTGACAATAATTATGCAGAGAATATTTACGAGTCACGCGGATTGGATGGTTTGCGCGTGACGGCTGCACACGAGTTTTTTCACGCGATTCAATTTGGGTATTATGCCGATTTTGCCGCTGCGTGGTGGCAGGAAGCCACGGCGACCTGGATGGAGGATGTAGCCTATCCCGAAGTAAATGATTTTTATCAGTACATGAGTTGCCCGAGCTATTATTCGTGTTTCTACGACGATCCCGAAGCGTCATTGGACAAAGATTCTGGAAGTCGCCATCCTTTCGGCGCGTCGATTTTTGCCCATCACGTCGAGCAGGTTTATGGAGCGGATGTGATCAAAGGCGTTTGGGAGTTGCTCAAAAAACGCGATTCGAGCAAATACAGTTTGTCGCTTATTGATGATGGAATGCCTCTGGGCGAATTTGCCCAGGTGATGCCGCGGTTTGCCGCGTGGAATTATTTGACGGATGAGCGTGCCCGCCCCGGGTATTATGTTGAAGCGCGCGATTTGCCCTCGATAAAGCATGCCAATATACCCCTCGGCACAGGTGGTTCTTTTGAAGGGTCTGAAACGGTTGATCATTTGGGGACGACATATTTGCGCGTAGATACTTCAAATATCTTTGGCGGGCTTCGAGGGGTGTTTTCGCTGGATGACCAGGGGGACTGGACGTTGCTGGTTATGCTAATCTCTCCGTCCGGTGTCGAACTATTGTACCCACGCGGGACAACGGTGATAATTCCAGGAGCCAACCGTTTTGACGAGGTAGTATTTATTGTGATGGAAACATCGCTTTCGGGAGAAAGGCGGCGCGTGAATTACACGCTGTCAACGGGCGGAAGCATGGCGACGGATCTCGTATGTGATGTCGATGGCGATGGGCGCGTTGCATTTTCCGACTTTCTGCGCTTTGGGAATGGTTTTAAGCTTTTGCACACGGATAGTAATTACGATCCAAAATTGGATTTCAACGGGGATGGCCCCGTTGATTTTCTGGATTTTCTCATTTTTGTTTCCCATTTTGGTGAATTGCGTTAAACGAGATATTGTTGAATGCACCTCACCTGTCCCCACCTGGTCGGGCTTTTTGTATCTGGCAGAGTCATTATAGCGATGCAGACCCCTGACGGTACCCTCTAATCCCCCTGTTTCATTCCTATCCCAACTGTTTCATTTGACACACCAACTGTTTCATTTGAAACAGTTCCCCACAGGCCCATTTTTCAGCATTTTCTAAAAACACGCTCTCCTGCAAGCACTTACGAATTTTTGGCAAATTTTGGCACGCTTTTTGCATTATATGAAGAGCACAAAGTTTCAATTCCAACCCATACAGGAGGGCGTTTCTCATGATACACCAGCCAGTAGAACGAAAAGAAAAACTTCATCTGTTAAAAACAAACTTGGCAAAACGCATCGACACCCTGATAGTCGGTCCCGTCGGCATAGGCAAAAGCCATCTCCTCGCGCAAGTCGATGCAGACCATGTCCTCAAAGTAAAAACCCTATCCCCAATAAAAGAAGCCCTCATAAATATTGCAGAAGAACTTCACAAAAGCGGAAAACTCTATCCGCACATTGAGGACTTTGAAAAAATCAAAAAACGGCACGCTCGCGAGACCATTCAAGCCTGGACAGACATAGTACTCGACGCAGTGACAAAAAACGAATGCGTCTTAATTATAGATGACTTATCAGATATAACCCCCTCCGTCGGGCGACTAATCGACAAACTCAACCGCAAGTACATCATCATAGCCGCCCTGCGAGAAATTGTAAAAACGTATGAAAAACACTTCTGGAAATTCGATCGCATAGAAATAGAACCCTTATCCACCTCCGAAGCAAAACACCTGATCTGGCAGTGTACTGCCGGCGCCGACATAGAAGACTACCGCATGACCGAAACCTCCATATTGCAACAAAGTGCTGGCAACCCGCGCGCCATCATCGAAATCGTCGAAAAACTCCGCAAAGAACCCGCCGTGACCCGATCTGCCGTGCGACATGTATCTCACACAGGCGCCCGAAACCAGATTGATCTTACGTTCGCTGTGGTGTTGCTTCTGCTGGTCGTTGTCGCAGCCCGATTCTTCATGCGCGGCATCGGCAGTATGGAAGGCTATGTCCTCGCCGGTATTGGCAGCGCGATACTCGTAGGCATACGATTCTTCACGTACAGGTTCAGACGATGACCGCACCCACACACATCGCATTTGGCCTGCTCACCGTAGCGGGATCCTTTTCGTTCTTCTCCCTGCCCCTTCACCGCAGTCTCCCCGCTGTCGCATGCGCCATCATAGGAAGCGTGCTCCCGGATATAGATTCCCCGCACAGTTATATCGGTCGCGTGCTCCCGTTTGCATCTATCCCCATCGAGAGACAATGGGGACACCGCACAATCACACACTCGCTGCTCTGCCTCCTCGCCCTATCGGTCATGATCTGGCCCCTGCTCATCTATCAAATCCCGTGTTACGCGGCCTTGCTCCTGGGCTACATGAGCCATATAGTCGCCGATTGCGCCACCAAAAGCGGCGTACCCCTATTTTATCCCTATTCAGCGGTCTGTGTCTTCCCTGGCAGCGCAAAATACAGAATCAAAACCGGATCTAAGGGAGAACGCTGCCTGTTAATCGGACTCGTATGTATGCTCCTGATATTCCTGCCCGTATTGCACATGGGAGGCATCTGGAAATCATTCAGATACCTCATGGCCACGCCCCCTGCTGCATACGCAGATTACCGACAAGCCGACACAGAAACCATCTTAGCCTTTGAAGGACGCTGGCGACACACGCGGGAGCACATACGCGGAGAAGGCGTGATCCTCGATGCCAGGCCCGCCATGTTCTGGATCATATACAACGGACAGGTTCAAACGTGCGGAGAACACGGTGCCATCTTACCGGACAAAGTGCGCGTGCGCGAGACGGACCACCCCGTGAGAATTCAGACGCTCCAATTGAAAAACAAAACCTGGGAAGAGCTGGTAAAGCAAATCCCCGAAAACAGTTTTGCATCTGGACAGCTCAAAGCAACTGAAACATTCTCCCCCGGGCGTGAAACCCCCAATACCATCACCGTCACCCTCCGGACATTGAAATTTCAATTTACCCAAAAAGTAGATATCTCGCGGCTTCAGCCCGTCCCTCAAAATTTATCAGAACGCAAAAAAAATCTATCAGAAGAAATATTGAGAATTTGTGAAAAACTGGAAATCGCAAAAATGGCTTATCCGCCAATTCACTATCTCGAATTGAGGCGGATGGAACAAGAACTTACAGAAAAAAAGCAAGAAATCGAAAAACTGAAACGCGCACATGTGCGATTCAGCGGCACATTATACATTCGCATATTGGGAAACACATAATGCGCAAAACAATGATTCTGATACTCATCAAGATCACGCATTCAGATTATGTCTCAATGTATTTTAATATTTTTATACATTCCGGAAAAACTCAATACGCCTATTGATATCCCTCGCGACCTCGAGAACCTCCACAGGCGCGCGAACCACCTCGCCGGTACGCTGTCGCAAGGCAACAATAAGAGGTTCCAGCGCATCGGATTTGCCCCTGGACAGAAGAATCCCGACAAGATCGCGCTCAGGAGCACCGTTTGCGATCAAATCGGGCACGAGTTGTAGCATCTCGTACATCATCGTCTCGTTGTCAGGTAAGAACACAGCATACGCCGACTGAAACACATCCATAGCCATCCGTTGTCTGTTCCTTAGCAGCAGTGCCAAAGCCTGGACATACCTTGCTCGCCATACAAACATCACCTTCTCATCGTCAGCCAACGCACCGAGTCTTCCCTCAAGCTCTTCACTTATGAGCAAAGCTTCTTTCATACGCCCTACCTTAATTTGTATCATACCCTTTTGGGACAATGCCCAGGCGACCAGAACCTGGATCGCTGGCACATCGCTGGTATCAAAACGCGCGATCACATCCTCATACGCAGATACTGCCAAATCCAACTCTCCCAGTTGGGCTTGTAAATCTCCCTTTTGAGACAATGCCAGAGCGACCATAAGTTGAATTCCCGACGCATCGCTGGTCCCAAAACGCGCGATCACATCCTCATAAGCCGACATCGCCAGGTCCAACTCCCCCTGTTGAACTTGCAAATCTCCCTGCTTTAACAACGCCAGAACGACCGGGAACTGGAAATCGGGAGCATCACTGGAGCCAAAACGCTCAATCACATCCTCATAAGCCGACACCGTCAGATCCAACTCTCCGAGTTCATATCTCGCTCTTGCCCCGTGGATCAATACCCGAGCCATCCGCGCCAGAAGTGTCTGGTCACCTGCATCGTCGAAACGCTCAACCATCTCGTCGCAGACCGCGACCACCTCCTGGAAATCTTCCAATTTCTCACAAGCAATAGCCCTCATATGCAATATGTAGGCAACGAGAGACTCCGGCATGAGAGATGCATCCACGCCTCCAGAAGCGATAAAATGGTCCCCAATCTCGATAACCCGTTCAAATTCTTTCTCATCGAGCGCCGATTGGATCTCCTCTTTTAAACGCAGTTCCGCCGAGAATGGTGCATTTGCCGTCGCCCTGTCCGGTATATATTCGATGGCCGACCCTGCCACGCGCAAAAAACTGTCCTCAACGTGCGGTTGTTCGACGAGCGCACGCTCAATACCCTCGCGAATAATCGCCGCCCCCAGATTCAGCCGCCCCGACATCTGGTACAACTCGCCTATCCCGTAGAACGCCATCATAAAATGGATCAGACTTCTCATAACTATCGCCTCGTCGCGCTCGCGCCGCAGCTTGTAATAGATGCTATAGAGAGGTTCTCCTGCCGCGTACAAACGCTTCCTGCCAGTCCCCTCCACAACAACCGCACCCCGGGTGACAAGCCGACCGAGCATAGTTGATACGGACCGAACCCCCATACGCGCCCGCGCCGCGATCTCGCTCGTACTCGATGGTCGCCAAAAATCAATCAACGCGAGATACACGCGGCGTTCGCTCCTGGGCAAAGCCTCCAGATAACTGCGAAAATACTCGGTATGCTCGTCAATCAGCGTCACCAATTCTTCCATCAACTGGCGCAACGACCGGTGGTGTGCGAACTCAGCGACCATAACCAGAAGGCGGGGATTGCCCCCAGTCAGAATCTCGAGTGGCCTGATCTCGCGCTCTGTCACCTCATCGCCGCTGACCACCTGCCACAGACGGCAACAGTCCTCAGTACCCAGCGGTTCCAGATCGATGATTCGGAACAACTCGAAGAACGGTTCCTCTGCATCTTCCAGCCCCTCAAAGCGACTCGTCGCAGTAGCGAGCAGCATAATCCGAGGCTCGGACTCCAACGCGCCGCGCAGTTGCCAGCCAAAATCGTCATCCACATCTTCGCAGAGTGTCTGCAGGTTTTCCACCATAAGAACGAGTTTCCTACCCAATCGGTCCGCCGCATCCAGGACAGTGTCACGGGCGCGATCTTCGAGCGCCTCCTCGTCCCATCGATCAGTCAGATCGGCGTGCGCCTCTCGCAACGCCTGCGCGAGCGCGGAATCGTGCCCGACACTCTCCCGCGCAACATAGAACAGCGTCTCGAGCCAAAAATCCGCGAGATCGAATATCTCGTGACTCTCCTCCATAAACCGAACCGGCAAAAAACATCTAAAGAGTTCCTCGTCAGCATTCAACTCCGCCGAGACGCGCGCGAGCAACATAGTCTTTCCCCGACCCCGGGGCGCGACCACCAGAACGTGCTGACACGATGGTGAACCGATATTCCCGCGCAGCACCCCAAGCACCATATCGAGTTCGTGTTTCCCCACCGCAAACTGCTCAATCACCTCCTCATCGGACTGAAACGTCCCCGGATTGAACTTGCGGATCGGCCGATCGGACTTATTCATTACACATCTCCCGGTGATTCATTAAATTTTGTCAACAAAACTGTTGACAAAATAATATTTCCCCAAAAAATGTCAACCAAATTGTTGACAAAAAGTGAAGGGCGATATAAGTCGTTAGCTGTCAGTAGGATATGGGTACGCAATAAAGAAAATCGTGCGATCAGCATATGCCTCCTATGCTGAATCATCTAAGAGCGACTAACGATCTTAACAACGCAGAAGCCAATTCACCGCTTGACATCTTATCTTCAATTGCACACATTATGTGTACACTTTAAGGAGGAATTATGAAAGCATCTATTCTCGACCTGAGACGACGCATGAAAGATGTCTTACTCGCACTTGACCGCAACGAATCGGTCACCATTTTTTATCGCGGCAAGGAAAAAGCCATCCTCTCTCCCAGCCAACAGCGAACAAACAAATCTATAAAAGACCATGAAGCTTTTGGGATGTGGCGAGACAGGAAAGACATGGCAGATGTCGATGCTTACGTCCGCAATTTGAGAAAAGGCCGCTTGAATGATTTTTGATACCGATGTTGTGATATGGGTTTTCAGAGGTCATGAAGGGGCTGCAAAACTCGTTGAAAGTATCGATGATCGTCAGATATCAATTGTTACGTATATGGAATTTATCCAGGGTGCGAGAAATCGGCAGGAATTAAAAACGATCAAGGATTTTCTCACTGATCACGCCTTTCAGACCTTACCCCTCACTGAAAATATCGGACACAGAGCGTCTGTATATATGGAAGAATATACCCTTAAGACAGCACTGTATCTGGCCGATGCCACAATTGCAGCAACAGCTATTGAAAATCATGTAACACTTTGCACAGCGAATAGGAAACACTACCGCCAGATCAACGAACTCAATCTAAAAATCTTTCGGCCTTGACCCTGGCGGAAGCCAGAGAAAACCACACAAAAAGCCCAACGGTTCCCTCTAAACCGTTGGGCTTTCCTATGAGAGCTTCTGATATGTAAAACCTGCCAACCACCCATCTCAACTCGCCATTTTCGCGTCAATATCCTTATTGATATCCTTCGCGACCTCAAGGACTTCCACAGGCGCGCGAACCACCTCGCCAGCACGCTGTAGCAGAGCAACTATGAGAGGTACTAATGCGTCCAATTTCTCCTTGTCGCTGGACAGAATCTCAATAAGGTCACGCTCCGAAACACCCTGTGCAATCAACTCAGGCACAAAATGTAACATCTCGTGCATTATCGTTTCGTTGTCAGGTACGAACACAGCATACGCAGACCGGAACATGTCCACGGCAGCCCGACGTTTTTTCTGGACCATCAGCGCCAAAACCTGCAGACACTTTGTGCGCCATGAAAACTCAATCTTCTCATTGCCGGTCAAGGCATCGAGTCTTCTTTCAATCTCTTCACAGGTGCGTAGAGCTTCTTTCGCACGGCCCATCTGGATTTGTCTCATACCCTTTTTGAACAATGTCCAGTTGACCGGAACCTGGTGATCGGGTGCATCACTATCACCCAAGAGAGCGACCGCTTCGTCATAGGCAGAAATCGCAGCCACAAACTCGCCGAGTCGTCCTTGCACATCTCCCTTGCCGGACCATGCCCAAGCAACACGCTCCTGAAGCATGAGAGCCTCGCTGTCACCAAAGCGTGTGATCACTTCATCATAACACGCTACCGCCGACGTAAACTCGCCAAGTCGGCTTTGCACATCTCCCTTTTTGCATAATACCCAGGCGACTCGCTCTTGGAGATCAATTATATCGCTGTCACCAAAGCGGGCGATCACTTCATCATAAATCGTTACCCCAGCTGCTAACTCGCCCAATTGTACTTGCATATTTCCCTTGCCGCACAATGCCCGAGCGACAGGAACCTGAAGAGCAGGTGCATCACTGTCATCAAAATGTGCGATCACTTCATCATAAGTTATTAACGCAGTTGCGAACTCGTCGAGTTGCGCTTGCACATCTCCCTTGGCGCACAATGTCCAGGCAACACGCTCCTGGAGATAGAGTGCGTCACTATCGCCAAAGCGGGCGACCACTTCATCATAAGTCGCAATCGCCGATATAAACTCGCCGAGTCGTCCTTGCATATCTCCCTTTTTGCACAACGCCCAAGCAACATGCTCTTGAAGAGTAGGTGCATCATTGTCGCCAAAACGCTTAATTAGTTCGTCGTAGGCAGAAAGCGCAGCTGCAAACTCACCGAGTTCCTCGTGAGTATCTCCCTTGTCGCACAATGCCCAAGCGACCAGAACTTGAAGAGCAGGTACATCGCTGTCACCAAAGCGTACGACCACTTCGTTGTAGGCAGCAACCGTAGCCGCGAACTCGCCGAGTTGTCTTTGCACATTTCCCTTTCTGAACAATGCCCAAGCGACACGCTCTTGGAGATCGGGTATATCACTGTCTCCAAGGCGGGCGATCACCTCGTCGTAGGCAGAAATTGCAGCCGCAAACTCGCCGAGTTCCCCGTGTGCTAATGCCTTGTTAAGAAATCCCATAGCGATCAATGGTTCTGGCACTTGAGGCCAATTTGCGCTCCAAGCAGCAAAAGCTTGATCCACTATCTCGATAACCTTCTCGAATGCTTCCTCGTTGAACGCTGTATTAATCTCTTCTAACAGTTGTTCTAAACTCTTATTATCAATTGACGTAGCGAGGTCAGATGCCTGATCAATACTTGGCCTCACTATGTTAGAGAACACACTGCCGACTTGCGGCTGTTCGGCGATTGCCCGTTCAAAACCCTCGCGAATCACCGGTAATCGCGCCGCCTCCGCAATCAGCTCATCGGACATCTCTACCAGTTCCGCTTCGCTATAGAACACTGCCATAAAATAGATTAGATTTGCTACAACCGCCGCCTCATCGCGTTCGCGTCGCAGTTTGTAATAGATGCTATAGAGACGTTCCGAGGCAACATACATTCGTTTCCTGCCAGTCCCTTCCACGATGACCGCACCCCTGTTGGCGAGGCGGCGGAGTAGTGTTGACACGGTTCGAATGTCCTTGCGCGCCCGTACCGCGATCTCGCCCGCGTTCGACGGTTGCCAAAGATCAATCACCGCGAGATACACGCGACGTTCGACACTGGCCAGGACCTCCAGGTGACTGCGAAAATACTCGGTATGGTCGTCAATCAATGTCACCAGTTCTTCCATCAACTGGCCCAACGACCGATGCTGCGCAAACTCGCCGACTATGACCAGAAGGCGAGGACTACCTCCGGTCAGAATCTCGAGAGGTCTGATCCCATGGTCGCTCACCTCGTCGCCGGTGACAACCTGCCACAGACGACGGCATTCTTCGGTATTTAATGGTTCCAGATCCAGTATTCGGAACTGCTCGAAGAACGGCTGTTCTGCGTCGTCCAGACCCTTGAAGCGACTCGTGGCGGTGGCGAGCAACATGATCTGAGGCTCTGATTGCAATGCGCCGCGTAGCTGCCAGCCGAAATCGTCATCCACGTTCTCGCCAATTGACTGTAGATTTTCGACCATGAGAACGAGTTTTTTGCCCAGCCGGTCCGATGCATCCAGGACAGCAGCAAAGACGCGATCTGCGAGTTCCTTTTCGCGCCAGCGATCTCTCAGATCGGCGTGCGTCTCTCGCAGTTCCTGTGCGAGTACGGGATCGTGCCTGACGCTCTCGCGCGCAAGGTGGAACAGGGTTTCGAGCCAGAAATCCGCGATATTGAGCACCTCGTGACTCTCTTCCATAAACCGAACTGGTAAAAGACATTCGGAGAGCCCGTCATCAGTGTTCAATTCCGCCGCGACGCGCGCGAGCAACATGGTTTTTCCCCGCCCCCGAGGCGCGACCACCAGAACATGCTGGCAGGATGGTGAATCGATATTCCCGCGCAGCACCTCAAGCGCGATACTGAGTTCGTGTTTTCTCACCACGAACTGCTCGATCACCTCCTCGTCAGATAGAAATGTCCCCGGATTGAACTTGCGAATTCGTTGATCGGACTTGTTCATTGCCTGTCTCCCAATGATTTATCGTCAGAACGGCGGTTTTCGAGGGGAATGTGATGATCGCGGAAACGCGCCGACCACCAGTCCTTCAGCAGGCGCGACGGAAAGCGATAACCATCTTCCCCATCTTCGAGATAGCCGTCATGTATCAGAATTTCGAGTGTATATGCGATGCGCCCCTGTGCATCGTCAACCACCCTGGCGTATAGCCTTTCGAGGCAACGCCGCGCTCCTGGTGTGAACACTCCCTGGGTGGCTGCCTCGGCGAGAATCTCCATAGCGATGGTATGGCTATCATCTTCTAATGCCTCTTTGAGACGCGTTTCGTAGTGTACGAGATCGTTCTGTCCGGAAGGACCGAGAAGCCCCGTGCGATAGACCTCCTCGACATCTTCTACTGTCACCCGGTCCTGCCCTTGCATGATAGCGTGGTCCCTCAATCGTGCAAAAAAGGACTGTACATGGTGCGGGATACCAACGCCGAGTGCGTCATACACCGCGTTTGCCACGTCGTCCTCAACTTGTAATTTGTAGCTCTCCGCGAGACTTTGGAAACAATCAATACTGGTGTTGCGGTCCCACGGTCCCAGGCGAAAAGGATAGAGATGATTAATGCGATCGGGTATGCCTAGCCGATTTACCAGAGGGGTAAGCCCAATGCTGCCGGATACGATGAGGACCAGAGACCCATTCCCGATATCTTGAAGCACGCCGCGCAACCAGCTCAGAAACTCATCGACTTGTCTGACACCGTCGTCACCATTAAGCATTCGCTTGAGAAGAATCGGTAGCTCGTCAATGACGAGGAGCACTGGCTTGTCCTGCATAGCGCAATCGCGAAGCAGTTGTTCCCCGTAACGACGCCAGCTTCCTGCATCCAGACCAGCACGAATTTTGACGCGAAATTCGTACGCGTTGATTTCCTCAATGTTATCATCCAACCAGCGTTTCATCTCGATAGCAAAACGAGACGCAATGGGACGAATGGGATGCACGGCCTGTGCTATGTCTGCGACTGCGTCCTCCACACAGGTCGCCCCCTCGACATCAGCGAAGAGAAAAATCCAATCCTCAGCTTCAAGCCGTCGCCCGAGTTCTCGGGCAATACTGGTCTTTCCCATACGCCGCTGTCCTGTAAGCAATATGTGATTGCCGTCACGAACCCGTGTCTTCAGTATCCGCAACTCGCGTTCGCGATTAAAAAAGTCGTCGTCGCTTACCCAACGGCCAGTCGATGAATTCATTGTTCCTCGCTTTCTTTTTTTATACGACAGAATTGTCGTCAACAAAATTGTCGTATAAATATATAAAACAACAAAACCGTCGTCAACAAAATTGTCGTATAAATAAAAATTGATGTAAACCATTATATATAATTGGTATATGGCACGAAAATAATGAGAACAAACCACACAAAAGCCCAATGGCCTTCTATAGACCCTTGGGCTTTTCTCAATAAAACAGGTCAAATACGCTTTACCTATCGCGCCTGAAAATATATTTTGGACTCGTGTTCTTTTCAACAACGCACAGAAAGGTGCAGTATGAAGCATTTCTGTATCCTGCTTGTGGTCGTTACAAGCTGTCTATGGACCTGGCTACCTATGGCACACGCATCACAATCCAGTCCTCTCCCCGACTTTGACGGAAACGGCGTTGTGGATCTTCCAGACTTTTTGCTATTTATCGAACACTTCGGGACGAGTCGCGGTGATGAGATGTATGAAGACCGATTCGACCTGGATGGCGATGGCGCGATTGCATTTTCAGACTTTCTGATCTTTGCCAGCGACTTTGGCAAAACAGTGCCCCAGACGATAGGCAGGATGATAGACTTTCCACTACGCGCCATTCATGCTGCGGGCAATTGGGGAGATACCGGCTATGTTGTAGATCAATGGGAAGCCGCTGGAAGGATCGGAACGCTCATCCCTCTGGACTATATCCAATGGCTAAAGAGCCTGCATATAAACTGGATCGGCCTATCCGTTGCGCTGCATTACGACGACAGCATGGACAGCACGATCGAGCGCGTGTACGCATCAAATGTCGATATTCCCACTTTTTCAGATGAAGCACTCAGACAATTGATCCGAGAATTTAGAAATCACGGGATTGACGTCTATCTGACCCTGGCATTCGAAGCCTATGAGGCTGAAACCGCCGCACACCCGGTACGAAGGTGGCAACTCGGAGACCCGGCACCTGGCGGCGTTCCGCCTGATAATCCGAATATCTATGGGTTGATATTGCCCCAATACTGGCCCTGGCGTCGGGAGCTGCGAACCCTGGGCGGCCTGGCCGCCGAGTTCTGGTCAACCTATACGCAACAGGCCGTACATTTTGCCAGAATTGCAGAGGAGGTGGGCGTGCGTTTATACTCGTTGGGCACGGAGACTGACCGGCTCTTTCGCACCCGTTCAGGAGGTTATATGACCAATGATTTTGGTCGAGAACTCAGATCAATGGTGCAAAGTGTGCGTGCCGTGTACAGTGGCCTGCTAACCTATGACATGCACTATGACGTACTCGCAGCATCCCACTTTTACGGACCGGGATCGGGCGCAGGTCATCTATGGGAAGATCTGGATCTCGACATCCTTGGAATCAGTGCGTGGTTTCCACTGACGGACTCGCGTCCCTCAACAGTACTGAGCGTCGAACATTTCCAGGCGCGTTACAGACAGATATTCCAAAACCTGCTTGTACCTCTTGCGGACAGAAATCCCGACCGACCCATTGTATTTACCGAATACGGTGCTATGGATGTGATTGAAACATCTCAAAAACCAGGTGATACCTCAGCGCAAAACCGGCGATTCGTATTTACCGACTGGAATGGCAATGGGCGGGATGACGGGCGAGAAACCCAGGCCAACATCTATAAGGCATTAATCAACACCATGACTCAGTATCCCGGGATAGTAAATGGTGTCTTCTATTGGGATAATTGGATAGCCAGCGACGAACGGTGGGCGAGATACTGGGCACGTCGCCGCACGTATTCTATTCGCGGCAAGCTATCCGAGGAAATCGTGCGATCAGCCTATGCGTCCTATATAGAAACCCCTACTACGCCACCACCGGCAACACCACCTTAAACGTCGTCCCTATGCCCTGTTCACTCTCCACAGTAATCTCCCCATCGTGACTGCGAACAATGGCATAAATAATCGACAACCCCAAACCCGTACCCCGGTTTGCATCCTTAGTCGTAAAAAAAGGCTCAAAAAGACGTTGCCGGATCGCCTCATCCATCCCAACCCCATTATCCTCCACATCAAGAACAACCACATCGCCCTCAACGCGCGTTCGGATCCAGATCCGCTTATCATAACCCACCCCCTCCACCTCAGCCCGCTCATCCACTGCATCCCGGGCATTGGACAGCAAATTGAGAACCACCTGCTCGAGCGGATGCGGATGTCCCCACACGACTGGAAGCCCATCAGAAAGATCCAGCACCAGATCAACCCCGTGATTCTCGAGTTGTGAACCCATCAACTTCAGACTACTCGCAATCACCTCATTCACATCCATCGCCTGGCGCGGCTCCTCGGATTCATCGCGCGAATACACCCGCAATTGATCGACTGTCCCTGCTTTCCGATCCACCACCCCTCGAACATCCTCCATCATCTCCCTCTACTGGTCCGTCTCAAGCTGCACCCCCTCCACCAGCCGCAAACAAATATCCCCGGTAGTTGTCTCGACAACAGTCAGCGGCTGGTTCAGTTCATGTGCCACACCAGCAACCATCTGCCCCAGCGACACCAGACGCGCGGACTGCAAAAGCTGCGTCTCATTAGCAGATGCAAGATCTTCATTTGCTTGCTGCAACCTCCGATCCCTGACAATAATCCGCGAAACCAGATACCCCGTAAGGCTCACAAACCCTGAAATCAACCCAATAAACCACGGACGGCGCCACACCATCGGAACAACATTGAACTGCACCAGCGACGGCACAGGATCTTCGTTAAACGCCAGATCGCGCGCTTTAACCTCAATCGTATGCGTCCCCACATCCAGATCCTCAAAAGATCGGACCGTATCCCCGCCATAAGGCGACCACTCCCCACCGTCCAAACGATAGGCGTATTGCAAATCTTCGCTCAAAGTACTTCGCCAGAGATCTGTCCCTGACCAGGCGAAAGTTATCTTTCCATCCTCGGGCACCTCATCCGGAGCAAGGGTCATCAGGGTCTCAGGTGGATCGGTCTCTGGCACATATCGAATAGTACGCAAGGTACAGGATGATGCTATACCCCGAGGTGCTGACCTTTTGAGCCAGGTATCTACATCAGATACAGAATTGAGCCAGATCGTTCCGTCTCCAGACTGAAGAATCGGATCATAAAACTCTGCGCGCGGAAATTCGGAAGGCAAAGCCTGTGTTAACCATGTGCGCCCATCAAACCGGCTGACACCCTCTGCTGTCCCCACCCAGATCGCACCGTCCCGATCCTGGAAAATGCTTTGTACACTATTGTCCGCCAGCCCGTCTCCATAATCGAACCGCTGCCACTCCGTCCCATTATACCGAAACACCCCATAAGTTCGGGAACCCAACCACAGGTCTCCCCGTGGCGTCGTATAAACGGCATCAACAAAATCTTCTGCCAACAACTCTGGACCCGTGAACTGCACTCTCCGCACCCCATCAAAACCGAACAATTGCCCACCAAACCACAAAATTCCATCAGAACTCTGTCCGATCCCACGCGCATAATGCGTCATACTCGGAACAGGGTGATGTGTCCAACTCGTCCCATCGAAAACCACGACCCCACCGAGAAAATCATATAACCACCAATCCACAGCCGCGGCAAACCACAAAGAGCCATCAAACGCTTCGTAAACCGCACGCGGATCAATACCCCAGGAAAGCTGAGGGTGGCGTTTAAGAATCCATTCAGAGCCATCTAATCGCGCTGTAGCCGCGACCTGCTCATCCAAAGCGCGCCATCTCGCGTCACAATCAGCTTACTCGGCGTATCCATCAAGCCATCCGCCATGCCAAACCGCGTCCACCCCTGCCCGTCATAGCGCACAACACCGTTATCCTGCGATATAAACCACTGTGCTCCATCTGGCGCATCGCACTGAAAAATGAGACCCTCATAAGTCTGCGTCTGGTTCTCACTCAAATCCAGACGCACAGCCTCCTCGCCCCTTCTCACCATCCAGAACGCACCGTCCGTGGCTTCGTGGAGTCCCATGTGATGCGAAGACACGCTCGAATCATAGACGCGCCACACACCATCCTTATGGGCAATCAAACGGCTACCGCCAATCCAGAGCGTCCCATCCCCACTCTCCAGAATAGACGTATAATGGTGATCGCGACCCAGACCACCAACTTCGAGAGCCTCCCACTTCTCGCCATCAAACCGGTTGACGCGCTTGCTATTGTCACCATACACGACCCAAACAACGCCATCCGCTGTCACACAGATCCTCGGATACATCCCCTGATCGATCCCATCTTCCCCACTGAAACGCCGATAGCCCGATGCAAAATCAAAACGAATCAAATCGCCGTCGTACATCCCAAACCAGATCGCTCCGTCGGACCCTTCGCACACATCATAAACCGCCAGCCTCCGATTGTCCAAAGGAACCACAACAAAAGTCACAGCATCTGACACCATCTCCCGAATACCCGTTGTATCCTCCGCAGCCACATACAGCCTTGTTCCTTCCGGCGTCAACTTGAGCGCACCCCATTCCGTACCCGTCCACAAGCTCCCATCTTTTGCCTCCATCAAATCCCAGGTATTCCATTCTCCCTCAGATGGAAAAACCCGTTCCCATACCCCGTCCTCAAAACGACCAATACCCCGGTCAGATCCCACATAAACACCGCCGTCCCGAGCGACATAAAGCGCGTTGATCTGCGCCCCAACCATCCCCTCATCAAATGGAAAGAGATGCCAACTCATCCCATCGTAACGATAAATACCATCATCCGTCCCAAACAAAAAATTGCCATCCCCATCCTGCGCCAAACACGACACCCCCTGCCCCTTCAACTCTGAAAAAAATCGCCAGCGCCAGGACTCATGCACGGGATCCGGGTAACGAGGTGTAAAAGGCGTCGCCGCAAAACACGCACTCGCGCCCACGAGCATCAGGAGAATCAGGCATTTTGCGCATTGATCTATCATCTCGACGAATTTGAAGCGTATAACTTTCTCCTCGCGAACGGAATAAAAAGCACATAAAATAACACCAGTGCTATGCCATCGAGAAATAAGAGATACCACGGCCACGGCAAAAAGAAAAAAGGCGATTTTGTATCAGGCGGTTGACAGAGAAACATATAATTGCTCCCCAGCATCAAATTGACGCCGATCAAAACAATCGCCAGAAGATTCAGCAAAACAAAAACGCGCAAAACCGATCTGCCTGTCGGCCGCATACCCAGGCCCCATGTGGCGAACAGCGCAGCAGCCACAATACCGCCATGCGCGATAAAATATTGAAAAAAGCGATACTGCGGATAGCCGAACTCAAGCTGAGGCGTCACAACCGCATTGGTCGCGCCGACAAGTCCCCAGAAATAGGTAATCTCGTAAGCTGTCTGTCGTCGTAAAATGAGCATAACCACAGCAGCGAAAACAGTAATCCCACACACATGCAACGGCATATACTCCCGCACAAACTCATGCACTCCAACCGTCGCCAATCGATAGCTCCAGTTCAGCACCTCGTTGAGCGCAATCACACCCGCAAACCCATAGCAGATCGCCTGAGTCGCCCTCTCCGAATTGAGCCACTTAACAATAAGAGTCAAAATAATCGGCACAGCGAGTATCACAACCATCGCGGCAACATGGGCAAAACCGAAAAACTCGAACTCGCTTAAAGGCATCATTTCTCCATGCGATAACAAACAAAACCAATGGCAAACCTTCTGGATCGCGGCTCAACATCATGCCGCGATGACAACCCTTAAAACAACGGGACGGCACGGGGACCGTCCCCTACAACACCTCAACGCGATGACAACCAAAACCTTCTATTTCACAGCCACAGTCACCCGATTATTCACCCGCGTAATCTCTTCCAACTTCTCCTCGGGATCAAGAACCACGGTAATGGAATCCAGCATATCAGAACCAATGGAAAACACGACCTGTTTCGCTCTCGGCAACAAATCCAGAGGCGCTTCCAAATTCTGAATTACCCTGCGATCCAGCGCCTTCTCACCACCGTACAGAGCAACCGTTAAACTTTCAACATCCACAGTGCCAATATTGTGTACCGTCACCCGTACACGATCGCCATCCACCACCACATCGCGCGCGGAAATGCCGGCATCTGGTAAATACTCAGCCACCTCTTGAACCTCACCTGTAAGATCAATCGAAATTCGCATCAACACTCGTGAGGGCAAATCAACCGCAACCTCTGTTCCCCGTCGGACACGCACCCCATCCCGTCGAAAAACATCTGCCTGCCCCATCTGTTTGCCGACAACCGAATAAACCCCATCCTTCAAACGCCACAGACGCATACCCACTGTCTTCTCCTCAGCCTCAAAATTATAGACCAACATACGCAGCGCCCTATCGCTACTCTCTGTCACCAGCGCGGCAAAATCAGCACCCGTATTCTTCCACGTCACGGCAAAACTCGGAAAATCGCCTGCCCGGGTCACATCACCTGTGTACATCGCCAGCAAATGCTCAGCCCCGCGCACAAACACGCGATCCGTAAAATAAACTTCCGAAGTCAGAAACGAGCGGTTAATCCGCATACTATTAATACTATGCTCGCAACCCGAAATTAGATACGACACATCTCCCGTCAATCGCCATCGCAAATAACTTGACCCACCCTCTCGAAACAGGGCATCGTATCGCGCATCACCTGTAAGCAACCGATAGCTCGAAAAGCGTCCCGGATTCAGCACCCGGCGCAAAGCCCAGGCACGAGAACCGACCTCGGCATCTGCGGGCAGATCATCCAAATTTTCGAGAATCGCCAGCCCATCGCGGTGCGGCTGCAAAAAAGCCTCATCTCCCGTAATCCACCAAACAGCCAGAAGATGATCGTAAATCATTCCCGAAGCACTCGGAAAAGAATAAAGCCATCCCATACCCGTATCATACCACGTATCACCCGGACCACCCAGCTTATTCTCCGGAAACGTAATCGCCGCCGGAATCACCCCTGCGGGCTTTCCATCTGCCTCTCGCGAAATCGCCTCAACCCAGCTTTTTCCCCACTCGGAAATCAGACGCACAGCCTCGGGATGTCGATTGTACCAGGCCAACCAGCGAATCGGTTTCACCGCCCGCGCATTATACGGCACATCCACATTATACGGCGCCCGTTCATCCACCTCGTGCGCCCCAATACGCATCGACTTAAAATGCAAATTGCCCAGCTCGGTCTTACCCACCCACACATCGCGCATCACCCGCGCCGTTGCCATCGCGCGTTCCACGTACTCTGGATTCCCGTATTCCGCTGCCAGAAGAATCGGATGCGTATCGGAAATCAGCTCTGAAGAATGCTCCACATCATACGCGCGTTTGCTGTACCCATCCGCAATCAAATCGCTATTCCAAACGCCATCGGCCATACGTCGTATTGCCCTGATCGCTCGAGCATCATCTGCCGCAAAAAGAGCGGGCTGCCAATGCCGAAACATCTCACAATCGTCTTCGTAATGCCCACCCATCTCGCCATTTTCAGCCTGCCGCTCATCCGTCCAGTAATGAATCACATCGAGCAGCCGCTTGAGTGCCTCGCGCTGTTTTGCCGCCCAGACCGGCGCATCCTCTGCGCCTTCGGTATATCTGGGATCGTCATAAGCAAAACGCTCGCCCAAATACATGCGAATCATCTGATCTTCTAAAAATGCCTCTCGAAGCTCCAAAAAAATTTCATCCGACGCCTCGACAAAACGCACATCATGCAGTTCCATAAAATACCCGAAATACACCTGACCCAGAGCATATAACGCGCGAAATCGCAGAGGATCTCCGGGATCGCCCGCAACCAGGCGAAGATGCACTTGTGCATACCACAGACGGCCACTCTGGCCCATCCCAAACTTCTCTCTTGCCCAACTCCAATTGCGCGCTTCAACCCGATCCAGACCCTCTAAATAGGTAAAAACATCCCGCACGCGATTTTGAGAGCGAACATCAGTATCTCTTTTTAATAAATCCAGAGCCTCCTCTATTAAATCTCGGTGATGCGGACAAGACACATGGCCTGCCGTCCACAACAAAAGCTCAGCTTTCACTAATGGTGCAACATCCGCCTTTCGAAAAGCCGACGCAGCACCCTCAAAATCCCCGCGATCATACCGGGCAATCCCCTGTTGCAAATCGGGTTCTAATGCAAAAACGGAATCAACTGCCTCTAAACGACCACCCACCCGTTGAAACAAATGGGGATAGCTGGGGCGCAATGCCACGGACATCAACCCCACCCGCTGCGACTCATAGAGCTTGCCACTTCCCACACCCTCAATGCGAATCAGCACAGAATCTCCCGACACGGACACCGGAAAACGCAACTGTTCCGGCGGTGTTTGATCCCATCCCCTCTGACGCATCGGGTTATCCCTGGTACGCGCTGCAAAAACGCCATTCACATAAACCTGTAGCGACCGCGCATCTGGACCATCGGGCACACCGACCTCAGCCATATAATACCCCGCTGGCACATCCACCCGAAACACCAGACCCTCTCGCGCATAATCCCGACGCCCGTAACGCCCACCAACACCATCCGTCAACAATGCGCCAAACCAGGAAAACGCCTCGGCAGCTTCAATCGCACCGGAAACCCGCGAGGTAAACCCATACCCTCGTTCGGCTGTATAGACATCATCTGGCGTCACCCGTATATAGCCCGATGCCACCTTTGAATCTGCAGCACCCATATCGAACAAATAGTTCTTCAACTCATCGGCGCCCGCAAAACTCGCTGTGCTCGCAAAAGCTATGAATAGAATTAAAATTTGCATATAATACCTCTGTGGAACTTTCTGGGTCGCTGCTAACACCATGCCGCGATGACGGGACGGCACGGGGACCGTCCCCTACAACACCTCAACGCGATGACAAACTTTCCCTCAAAATATGAAAAAATTCAATCATCATTAAAACTTTTCACCCCAACCAAACGTCTTGAAAGGTGAACCAACACACAGAACCCCAAACACGGTCTCTTAATTAATGAACGATGCGGAATTGATTGCCCAGTTCCGAGCCGGGCAAATCGCGGCCTTTAACACCCTGGTCAAACGCTGGGAGTGCCCGATCTACAACTTTGTCCTGCGCTATGTGGGCAACCGAGACGACGCGCGCGACCTGTGCCAGCAAACCTTTATCCGCGCGTACAAAAACATGCGGCGTCTGCGCGACCCCGACAAATTCACCTCGTGGATCTATCAAATCGCACTCAACGCCTGCCGAGACGCTGGTCGCCGTCGCAGCCTCATCTCCCTCGACACACTCGACACCCCCATAGCAGACACAACAACGCCTCCAGACGCGATGGTTCACGAACAAAGCGTTCGGGACCTGCTCAATCGCGCACTGCAAAACTTGCCCGAAGAACAGCGCGTCGTCATCATCATGAAAGAATATCAGGGACTAAAATTCACCGAAATTGCCGAAACACTCAAAGTGCCCATCAACACGGTCAAATCCAGAATGTATTACGGCCTCTCTGCCCTCAAAAAAATTTTTGACCGCTGGCACATCAGCGAGGACATGGTGCGTTATGAACTGTGACATCACCCGCGAACAACTCATCGCCTACCTCTACGACGAAGACATCCGTCCAGAAGCGCGTGAACGCCTCAAAATTCACATCGAAACCTGCCCATCCTGCAGCCAAACCCTTGAAGAACTGGGCAGCACATCCCGCATCCTCAATGCCTGGGGCGACGAAAAACCCAACCTGGACCTCGTCTTCGTACAGGATCGCCAATCCCTCTGGCAAAACCTGCTCCCCAGGCGATACCCCAAAACCTGGGCAACTGCAGGCGTAGCCATTGCCGCAATCCTCATCTTCACCTTTCTCAACATCGAATTTGCCATACGAGACGGCGCATTCCACACCTCTATCGGCCTGCGATCCAGCGACTCACCTGAACAAATCGCCATCACCGACACCTCTAAAGACGCCTCATTAGACGCCCCCATCACCCTCGGCGAATTTATCATCCATCAACAAAATCTAATCAACTACACCAATCGCCTCGTCCAGGAATCGCAAAACCAGCAGCGCAATGAAGTCAACAACACCTTCATCCGCCTCGTAAGCGAACTCGAAACCCAGCGCCAACAGGACCTCCTGCGCATTGACCGCGGACTACAGATCCTCTACAACACACAGGAAATCCGCTACGACCACATCTTGCGACAGATGCCCGTTAAGCGCGTACCTGTAAACCAGCCCTATTAAAAGGAGATACCACAATGCATAACTCCCATCTACTGAAAATCGCAATAATTGTTCAGATATTTGCTACAAGTGTCATAGCGCAGGAGAGCTCAGTTGAGAAAGCCAAAGTATTGGTTATGAATGTAATGGGAAAGCAGAGCCTGATTGGGCAGACTGCGCCAGAACTGAACATTGAAAAATACCTGCAAGCACCAGAAAGTGAAAAAAGCTTATCGGCACTAAAGGGCAAAGTTGTCGTCCTGGAATTTTGGGCAACCTGGTGCGCTCCTTGCGTGGCAGAGATCCCACATCTGAACCAGCTAAGCGAGGAATTTCGCGACAAGCAAGTCCAGTTTATCTCAGTAACAGATGAAGGTGAAGACGTAATTGCGCCATTTCTGAAACGGCAAGAAATGAAATCGTGGATTGGACTGGACACGGATCGGTCAGCCTTTGAAGCTTATGGTGTCAGGGGAATCCCACGGACATTTTTGATCAACCATGAGGGCATAATCGCCGCATCGCTTCACCCAGTAGGGCTATCATCTGACATAATTAAAAAGGTCATCGCTGGGGAAAAAATAGAGCGTCCCAAATTGCCAAAACCGAAAACTGTCGAAAACAAAGGTACCGACCCCATCTTCAAAATATCGATTGCACCTACAGAAAAGAGAAAGTGGCCGTCATTCGGTACAGGTAGTTCAAAAGGATACAGAAAATTGGACGCAGAAGGCATTACATTGCACCAGGCTTTAAGCTCGGCTTACGATGTCCCCAAAACGCGGATTATAGGTCCAGAGACGCTTTTAGACTCGTGGTACACAATCTCAGCCAAATTGCCGAGAGACCAGTTCGATTTGCTACTCCAACAAGCGCTGACGACATCGCTACAGTTGCGCGTTTCCAACCAGAAAAAATCTGTTGAAGTCCTCGTACTCACGGCTGGAGAAGACAGCGCAGAAAAATTGAAGCCCTCAGTAATGGGTTCAGGGGGATCTATGACAAGCGGTGGACGTGGTAAGATAAAGACAATCAACGGTGAAATCAGCATGCTGGCAAACTCATTGGAGTCCGTTTTAGAGCGTATTGTAGAGGATGGTACTGGAATAGAAGGAAAATACGACTGGGAAATCACCTATGACGAAGACGATCCCAATTCCGTGCTCGCAGCTCTGAAAGAACAACTCGGTTTACAAGTTCGGAAAGAACAGCGGGAGATAGAGTTTTTGGTTGTGAATGATGCCAGTGATTGATGCAGATACCCCTGGACGAAAGGAGAAATCAAAATGAGACATATAAAAATCGTGCAAACCATCCTCTTTACAGGAATAGCTCTCGTTACATTTTGCACTTCAGCCCTCGCCGACATGGACTGGAAACGCATGAAACGCGACCTCTCCATTCAGGAAAGCATACTCGACCAATTTTTTGAGGAAAAAAAAGTTTCCACCACGGGTCTTTATATCGAAAATCACGGCGTCTTGCTCATTGCCAGCGGCTGGATGCAAAAATACGGTGACGACAAAGGGGTTCGAGTACAGGTGATTAGTGCCAACCGCAACAAAAGCAGTGAAAATGAAGAAGACAAAGAGATTCGAGTACGTGTGATTAGTGCCAACCGCGACAAAAGCAGTGAAAATGAAGAAGAAATCCTGATCGAACAAAAACCAGCAGCCTCAAAAGATCAAAATGAAGTTATAAAAAAACAAATCACCGAATTTTTAAGCATCTATGGAAATGCCATTGGACAACTTAAAGATGACAACCGCGTAACCGTTCTCTTGCACCCAGCAGAACATAGCTCCTCCGTCAAATTTATCGTCCATGCCGACTCCACCCATGCCGATAAAATACATATCAAACAATCCACAATAGATCGAAGCGGTGATATTCAATTTGAAATAAAAGCCTTCATGGAGGAAGCCAAAAAACAGATAGAGGAAGTCTCCAAACACATTAAAATTGTCACCCCCAAGCGTATCCTCCTCGAAGCCACCGTCACCAAACGCGATATTGATGCCCACAACCGTGGCAAAATTGACGAACAAACTTTCCGTGATCAAATCACCTTTCGCGAGCACAAACCGCAGCCAGCACGCGACAAAACAATCGACATCATGGCCGATATTTTGACCAATATTCTCAAAAAGGATACAGATCTCCGCTTCTTGAGTGGCACTCAATGCACGGGCTTCTACCAAAAATGCATAGGCGCACTCTTTCTCATCTCACAACAGGACAATCAGTTTTGGTACGATGGGTACAAACGAGAAT
The DNA here is from genome assembly GCA_026706845.1 of Gemmatimonadota bacterium. NCBI lineage: Bacteria > Pseudomonadati > Gemmatimonadota > Gemmatimonadota bacterium. The sequence continues at coordinate 665 of JAPOXY010000148.1, read as the reverse complement.
CCGACCGAGATGACGAACTCGAAGCATTCAAAACCTCAATTATTGAAACCCTCGCCGACTACGGTCCAACCTTGCGAGACCTCTCACCAGAGGAATCCATCATCGTTCACACCAACCTCGTCGGACAGAGCCACTTCAAAATCGGCCACAAAGACAAAACAACCGATATTAAACGCCCCGACCGCATCCTTTTCCGCGTTGCCAAACGCGACATTGAAGCCTACGCCAGCCAAAAAATCGACCTCGACACATTAAAAAAAAGAGTTGCAATTACTGAGATGTGAAACAATAGAAAAACTATAAACAAAAATCCCACCCTGAATACAGGATGGGATTTTTTTATTTTTACCAGCAAATTCTCCATCGCTTTTTAGTATATAATTCCCTATATTTTTTGAGAAAAAATAAAAGGAGGTATTTATGTCAACAATAGAGATGCCTCAATTCAAAGAGCGGAAAGCTGCCCAGGTTGCGGCATTGTTGATAAAGCATAATGGCGGTCAAAGCATTGACATGTATAAACTTCTCAAGCTGATCTATCTCGTGGATAGAAAAGCATTGGAACTTTGGGGACGCCCAGTAACTTATGACACGCCAAGGAATCTTCTGTATGGTCCTACGCCCAGCCATACGTATGATCTTATTGACACCACTAAAAAAAAAGA
>JAPOXY010000147.1:12288-23215 GCA_026706845.1 Gemmatimonadota bacterium | reverse complement strand
TGCTGGACCAGGAGCCGATCTCGACCCCGTCCTGCGAGGCTCGCGCCTGGTAATAACCATTGCCCGATGCGATTTCCACCAGTGTTTGACCTTTTTCATCGGTTGTGCCAGACCACTCATAGGCTGGCGTCTGTCCGGAAATGGAGCGCGAAAATTCTACGGTTGCACCGCTTACTGGTGTGCCGTCACGATACAAAGTGACCATGACTACAGCCTGTGCTTTGTGATGGGCCACTGCCAATTTGCTCAGGGGGCGTCCTACCTGTTCCTCTGTTCCGACTTCTGACTGCGTGACGCGCTCTCCGCCGCAGTTCCACATCAGTCCTGCAGCAAAGACGCTTACCAATCCCCAAAGGATTACTGCTGTTAGACGTCTCAAAACAATTCCTTCCTTTTTGAGTTGTGATACTGTGAACTATACTTTCTTATGGGTAATAAAGATACGACTAATCTAAAAAAATAGTAGTTTTTTTAGGACTACTTATACAAACGTTTTCTTTCATTAATTCGATTTACGGTATAAGCAGAAGCGCAGATCCAGGGTCCTCTGCTTTGAAAGGAGGGGTAAAAAAACAACCGCTCTCTTGTTTCATCGTGCAAGAGAGCGGTTGAGTGTAGTAAAGAGATGAATTGTTGATTGATTTCAGGACCTCACGGCGTGAAGCGATAGACCACGGGCAATTGCGCGGGGTCTGTGATGTTCAAATCTGTGTGGTGGTATATATTTATGCGTCCGGTGCCGCAGTCTCCAAATTCGTCGCAGTTGAGCATGCCGATGAGAGCCTGAAAGCCTGACGTCGCGTGGAGTTGCCTGCGCAGTGCGGCGCGATCTACATACAATTTCCCACCAGCTTCGCCTGCAACAATCTCGATGGCGTTGAGCAGCAGCGTCGTGGCGTCGTAAGAGTGCGCCCAGTAAGGCGTGATTGGAAACCCGCCATACGCGGCTTCATACGCTGCGAGTGCTTCATCTACGCTCTTGCCAGTTACCGCATTGATATTTGAGCCGAGATCCGCCTCTGGTCCCGCAGCGTAAACACCCTCTGACTGCGGTGTGGCGAGGAATTTCGAATCGAGAAGGGCTGCACCCGTGATGAGTGTGGCGTCTTTCAGGCTGTCGTGTTCCCGCGCCTGCTTGGCGAAAGGTATGCCTTCTATATCGAAGAGCGGGAAGAAGATGCCGTCTGGTGTGGCTGCTGCAAATTCCGTGAGGACGGCTGTCATGACCGTCTGCCCTTTCTCGATCGTGGCGGTGGCTACGACTTCGCCTCCGATGGCGCTAAACGCATTGCCAAATGCGATGGTGAGACCCAGGGTGTAAGGGTCTCCGTCGTTGAGGGCTGCCATGCGCCGCAGGCCCAATTCATTATATGCGAAGTCGGCGACCGCCTGCGCCTGGTAGAGATCGTTGACAGAAACGCGATAATAGCCGGGGTGATAGTCGGAACTCGCGTTGCCAGCGAGGTCGGAGGTGAGTGCTGGTGAGGTATTAGATGGGGAGATCATTACCAGACCCGCTTCGCTGATCACTGGTGAGGCCGCCACAGCTGCGCCAGAGCAGGATGTGCCGATGACGCCCAGTACCTGCGAATTTGCGACAATCTGCTCAGCGCCCATGCGTCCGCCTTCCGGTCCACACCCGCCGTCTATTGGCTCGCCGAGTTCGACAGCGTGACCGCGGATCATGCCGAAGTCTTGCACGGCCAATTCAATAGCGTTCCGCGACGGCACACCGAGCGATGTCGCGATGGTATGCGCGAGCAACGAACGGATTTGCACGGCTTCGCCCTCGCCTACCGTGACTAAGGCATCCATAGATGAACTGGTCACCTGTGCTTGTCCACCGATGGGCAAATCCATGACCCCATAGCCTGCGTTAATTGGTATGCTGGACCAGGAACCGATCTCGACCCCGTCCTGCGAGGCACGCGCCTGATAATAACCATTGCCCGATGAGATTTCCACCCATGCCTGACCATTATCAGCGGTCCTGCCCGACCACTGATAGTCGGGGGCCTGTCCTGCAATGGAGCGCGAAAATTCTACGGTTGCACCGCTTACTGGTGCGCTATCTTGCTGCAAATTGACCATGACGATGGCAGCCTGTGCCGCGTGATGGGCTACTGCCAATTTGCTCAGGGGACGTCCAATTTGTTCGTCTGTCCCGGTCTCTGACTGTGTCACGCGCTCGCCGCCGCAGTTCCACATCAGTCCTGCGGCAAAGACACTGGCCAATCCCAAAAAGATTACTGCTGTTATATGCTTCAAGATGATTTCCTCCCTTTTTAAGTGTGATACTTTGAAATAGGTCTTTCTTCAGGTTTTTACGGTGAGAACTGATAGACTATGGGCAATTGCGCGGGATCTGTGATGTTCAAATCCGTGTGGTGGTAGATGTTCACGCGCCCGGTGCCGCAGTCTCCGAATTCGTCGCAGTTGAGGGTGCCCAGGAGACCCTGAAAGCCGGATGTCGCGTGGAGTTGTCTGCGCAGCGCGGCGCGATCTACATACAATTTTCCTTCAGCTTCACCTGCAATAATCTCGATGGCGTTGAGCAGCAGCGTTGTGGCGTCGTAAGCGTGCGCCCAGTAAGGCGTGTTCGGAGACTCGCCGTACGTGGTTGCAAATGCGGCGAGCACTTCATCTACGCTCTTGCCAGTGGCAGCATTGACGTTTGAGCCAATTACAGGCTCCGGGCCGGCAAAGTAGATGCCTTCCGACTGCGGCAGGGCGAGAAACCCCGTCAGGAGGAGGGCCGAACTCGTGATGAGTGTCGCATCTTTCAGACTGTCGTGTCCCCGCACCTGCTCGGCGAAGGGTGCACCTTCCAGATCAAAGAGTGGGAAGTAGATGCCGTCTGGTGTGGCTGCTGCAAATTCCGTGAGGACGGATGTCATGTCCGTCTGTCCTTTTGCAATCGTGGTGGTGGCAGCGACTTCGCCTCCGAGCGCGCTAAATGCATTGCCGAATGCGACGGTGAGGCCCATGGTGTATGGGTCGCCATCGTCTATGGCCACCAGGCGCCGCAGGCCCAATTCATTATAGGCGAAATCGGCTACTGCGTTCGCCTCATAGAGGTCGTTGTTAGAGGTTCGGAAATAGCCGGGGTGGTAGTTGGGACTCACGTTGCCGGCGAGGTCGGATGTGAGTGCTGGCGAGGTATTGGACGGCGAGATCATTACCAGCCCCGCCTCGCTGATCACTGGTGAGGCCGCCACAGCCGCGCCGGAGCAGTTCGTGCCGATGACGCCGACTACCTGCGGGTTGGCGATGATCTGCTCTGCGCCCATGCGTCCGCCTTCCGGTCCACACCCGGTGTCCAGTGATTCGCCGAGTTCAACCGCGTGACCGTGGATCATGCCGAAGTCTTGCACGGCCAACTCAATAGCGTATAGCGACCCCTCAGCAAGCCCGGGCACGACGGTGTGCGAGAGCAACGAACGGATTTGCACGGCTTCGCCTTCGCCAATCGAGACTAAGGCCCGCATGGATGAACCAGTTACCTGCGCTTGTCCTCCGATGGGCAAATTGAGCATGACCTGGTAGCCCGCGTTGATTGGTATGCTGGACCAGGAACCAATCTCGACCCCGTCCTGAGAGGCTCGCGCCTGATAATAACCATTGCCCGATGTGATTTCCACCCATGCCTGACCATTGTCATTGGTCATGCCCGACCACTTATAGTCGGGGGCCTGTCCTGCAATGGAGCGCGAAAATTCTACGGTTGCACCGCTTACTGGTGCGCCATCACGGTGCACAGTGACCCCTATCGTAGCCTGTACGACATCTTCGTGTACTGCCAATTTGCTCAGGGGACGTCCAATCTGTTCATCTGTCCCGGTCTCTGACTGCGTTACGCGCTCACCGCCGCAGTTCCACATCAGTCCTGCGGCAAGGGTTATAACAACTATAATGCGGATGTGTTTCATCACCGGTCCTCCTGAAAAACGTTATGTGAAAATACTGTCTCGATAAAAGCCATGCCGAAAAATAGAAACCTCCCTGGAGAAAAAGCGTTGTATGAAAATGATGTCGATTACGCAAGTGCCAGAGCTTTTCTGGCGGCTTTGGCCTGAGGTGAGTTGGGATCGCGTCGTATGGCGCGATTCATAGCAAGATGTGCGCGTTTATCTCCGGTTTTAGCCAGTTCGAGGGCTTCTGCAAAACCTTTCTCCGAATAGCTGTGGTCGCGGGGTATGATGCGATTGTCCTGGTTTTGCCAGTAATATTTGAGGTCTTCGGTTTCCCAGTCTTTGTACACGTCTTCCCAGGTGAGATTGTTGAAGATGTTCAGATGGGGTTCGAGCATGTGTTCAGATAGGGTATCGCCGAGTTTTTGGTAGCGGTTGTCGAGGGATACGCGAAGGCGGTCTTCGGTGAGGTTTGGTAGAGCCTGGTGTACTGTGAGTGCGGGGAAGATCAGGGTATCGCCGATTTCGTAGTCTGTACTGTGCCATTGACCTTCCAATTCGTCGGTGTTGATGCACAGGCCGCCCGCGCCGAGGGAGAAGTGGTGGTTCATCACGGCATTGATTTTGTGAGAGCCGGGCAATATGGCGAGGCCACCCAGTTCAATGGGGCAGTCGCCAACAGGTGCCCAGCAGGTGTAGGTGTCGAAGTTGCCCTGAAAGTGTACAAAGTCCTGGTGAATCGGCGTGGTGTGCGCCGTGTATTTGGGAAACCACAGGCGAGCGACTTTGTGCGGGTGCGGGAAGACAGGACCATCCATCACTTTTTCGAGCAGGTCGAGTACTTCTGGTTCATGGGCAATGCGGTGAAAGGCTTCGAGTTTGTACACTTCGTGATATACGTCGGTGTATTCGGGGTCGCCTTCGGTACACTGTTTGGATATGTCGGCAATGCCATCTATGGGATCGGTTCCCTCGACGAGCCAGGGTGTCATTTTGTTGAGCATTTGTCGCCGCAGATCCCAGAGTTTGTCCGGGTTCTGTAATTTGCGGAAGAAGATATATCCCTCTTCTCGGATGCGCCGCCGCAACTCTTCCGAATCGTTGATCGCGTCGTTGGATACGCGCAATTCTGCAATCTGGTCCGTCATGGCATGCTCCTGTGTTAATGAGGAGATTGGGGCGATTTCTCTTCGGGGAGTTGGTCTTCTCATATATAATTTATGTGCCCTATATTAGAATGCAACTTAAATTAGCAACGAGAGTTTTAATTTCTATAATTATTTTTAACTGACTGACAGGGCATCGCAAACTCTGTTTGCCAAATCTGTGCAAATCTTCGATAATTAAGAGCGATATTCTGGTGGTGCTAACCAAGTACTGAATTTGCCATGAATCCCAAATCTTCTCTTTTACCGCGTATTTCGGTGTTGCGACCCGTGTCCGTTACCATGTGCCTTGTCGCGCTATTGGTGCTGGGGGCGGTGGCGTATGTGCGCATGCCCGTCGAGATGATGCCCGATGGTTTGACGCCGCCCTTTTTGGCTGTGTCCATTGGGTTTCGCAATGCCTCTCCGCAGGAGACCGAGCAACAGATTACCCTGCCGCTGGAAGAGACGCTGCGTACTGTAAAGGGTATTAAGACCCTGCGTAGCTACAGCTCTCGGGGCGCGCGCGTGCAGATGGAATTTCGCCAATATACAGATATGGTGGCTGCGTACAATCAGGTTTCAGATCGGCTCGAGCGCCTCAAGCCCCTGTTGCCAGAAGAGGCTCGAGACGAGGTGCGTATTCACAAATACGATCAGGATTCGAAGTCTGTTATGTATGTGGCTGTGTCGATTGACTCGGCCATTACAGAACCCTTTCAGTTTATCGAGACCTTTGTGCAGTATCCTCTGGAGCGCGTGGATGGGGTTGGGCGCGTGGATATTTTTGGCGCGGATCGCAAGGAAGTGATGGTGGAGGTGGATCAAGAGCGCATGAGGGCGCGCGGTGTGCGTATTGGCGAGATTGTTTCGACCTTGAGGAGCGACAATTTCGCGCTTGCCGGGGGCTATGTGCGGGAGGGACCAAAGAAATTTTACGTGCGGTCGCTGGCGCAGTATGTCACGTTGCGGGAAATTGAAAATATCCAGATTCAATCGCGGGCAGGCAAGGTGCGCCTTGGCGATGTGGCTTCGGTGGTTTTCGAGGTGCCCGAAAAGTCGTGGACGCAGCGCATTGATGGCAAAAGAGGTATGAGTTTTGGCATCAAACAGGAATCGGGTGCAAATGTCGCGGATGTGACCGATCGGGTTGTGGCAAAATTGAAAGCCATCGAAGAAGATCCGCGCATGGCCGGGCAGGTGTCGTTTCAGGTGATGTTCAATCAGGGGTTTTTTATTAAGGAATCGATTCGCAATCTTCGGGAAACCGGGCTTTGGGGCGGGCTATTTGCCGCGCTGGTGTTGTTGTTCTTTTTGCGTACCGTGCGGATGACGGCCATTATTACATTGGCTATTCCGCTGTGTGTGATGATTGCGATGACCGCGTTGTATTTTGTCGGCTGGTCGCTCAATGTGGTGACTATGATGGGACTTATGGTTGGGATTGGGCTGGTTGTGGATAATGCCATTGTGATTTTGGAGAATATTTATCGCCGGCGGGGCAATGGCGAGGCACCCGAAGATGCCGCTATCTTTGGTGCGAGTGAGGTGGGGCAGGCCATTACTATGGCGACGTTTACGACGGTGGTGGTGTTTTTGCCTATGATGTTGTTTAGCGGCAATATGTTTATGACTTTTTACATGACGCGTCTGGGTGTTCCGGTTGGGGTGGCTCTGGTGGGATCTCTATTTGTGGCGCTGTTGTTTATTCCCCTGGCATCTGTGCGATTGGGCAAAGGTCGGGTGCGTCCCAATCCCAAAATCATTGTGAAGGCGCGAGGAATTTATGAGCGCATGTTGAGTTGGACATTGCGACACCGCCGGGACGCGGTGTTGATCGCGCTGGCACTTGCGGCAACGACGATGTATCCCCTGGATAATCTGAAGCGCGCAGATCGCCACCGCGGTGGCGCGTTTAACGATTTGGATGTGCGGTTGAGGTTGCCGCGTCACTTTTCGCCAGAAGAAACCGAGGATATTGTGGGGGAGGTTGAGGAATTTCTGGAGGCGCGGCGTGAAAAATACGGCTATGAAACCCTGCGCGTTTACTACCGACCTGGCTACGGTAACCTGAGCTTGTATATGCCGGCCAAGAGCGATGATCCGTGGTGGTACGTGGCGTACAAAAATACGCGCAGTGCCCTGGGAATACCCGTTTCTGGACCAATGGAACGGGCTGAAGTCGCGGAAGATATTAGCAAAAACATGCCCAGATATGTGGGGGTGCGGCATTCCGTGGAAGGGGCTCGCAATGAGGGCGGTGGTAGTGATCCGGGCGTGACGATTTATCTGGAAGGCGATGATACCGAGGTTCTGGTCAGTCTCGTCGATGAGGTCGAGCGGCGATTGCGACAAATCCCATCTCTTGTAGGCGTTGACACGGATTTGGAACTTGCCGATGACGAGGTGCGGGTCGTGATTGATCGGGAGCGAGCGAAACGACTTGGGATTTCTGTACGGGATGTTGCGCGCTATATCTCTTATGGTCTGCAAGGGGTGTCGTTGCCTCGTTTTAAGTCCGATGACGGCGAGGTGCGGGTGCGGCTTTTTCTGGATAGGACAGACCGACAGAATTTGAATCAGTTGCGCAATTTTCCGTTTGAGACCGACGATGGTACAGAAGTGGCTTTGAGCGAAGTCGCCTTCTTCCAGGTCTCGCGGGGGATGGGGCGCATTGCGCGGTACGATGGCAAGGTCAAGTTGCGTATCAGGGCTTATACGACGCGTGCAGATATGAGGGGTCTGGCCGCGGAGATTGACAAAGTGATGGATGGTCTCGAGTTGCCCCGCGGGTATTCGTGGGACAAGGGAGAGAGTTTCAAGCAACTTAAAGAGGACGAAGCCTCTGAGCGGCTGGGAATTGTGATGGCGGTGATATGTGTGTTTTTGTTGATGGGCGTTTTGTTCGAGTCGTTTATTTTACCGTTTTCAGTGCTTTTTTCAATTCCATTTTCTTTTTTGGGTGTTTACTGGACGCTGTATTTGACAGGCACGCCTATGGATAGGATGGCGTCTGTGGGGGTGATTGTGTTGATCGGTGTGGTGGTGAATAACGCGATTGTGCTGGTGGATATGGTCAATCGCTTGCGTGCCGATGGCATGAATCGCTTTGATGCAATTATGGAAGCGGGGCACAATCGCTTTCGCCCCATTTTGATGACGACGTTTACAACGGTCTTTGGCTTGCTGCCCATGGCTGTGGGCGATAGCAATGCAATGGGTTCGTCTTATGCGCCTTTGGGACGCACGATGATGGGCGGGCTGTTGGCCTCGACATTTCTGACGTTGCTGGTTGTGCCTTTGTTTTATACCTTGCTCGACGATTTGCGCCTGGCGATTCGGCGTCTGAGTGCAGGTGTGTTTGCCTCTCGCGCGAGGGATGAGGCTTATGATACGGCTGACGATGATTGAGTCTAAAGGAGGATAAGTAATGGAAACGGTCATCGGCATGGTTGCGGCAACCGTGCTATGTCTAATTGCGGCCTTGATAGTGAGGTGGCAGGCAAAGAAAAAATAATAATTGTGGCGGTTTTGAGACCGCCACTTTTTTTGGGATTTTTATGTTAGAAAAAGACGTTTTAGACAAACGCCCGCTGATGGGCATTACGATGGGCGATCCGTGTGGTATAGGACCCGAAGTGATTTTGAAGGCTCTGGCACATGAGGAAAGCTATCGCGTGTGCAAGCCACTGGTTATTGGGCATCCCGCCATTTTGAAGCGCGATATGGCTGTGGCCAGTGTACGACTGGATGTGCGGGTGGTGGAGCGACCCGAAGATGGTGCGTTTGAGTTTGGGTGTGTTGATGTTTGGTGTCCAGTGGATGTGGATGTGGATCAGATTGAAATGGGCGAGGTGTGTTGCGAGGCGGGTAGAGTAGCGGCTGAGTGGGTGATTCGCGCGGTTGATCTGGCGATGGCGAATCGCATTGACGGGATTGTGACGGCGCCTTTGAATAAGGAGGCGATGAATCTGGCGGGTTATTCCTTTGCGGGTCATACGGAGTTGTTGGCTGAGAAATCGGGCGCAGCGCGCGCACATATCATGCTGGTATCTGAGCGCCTGACTGTGTCGCATGTGACGGGGCATATTGCGTTGCACGAGGTTCCAGATAGGCTTACGGTTGATCTGATTTACGATACGGTTCGGCTTACCCGCGGTGTGCTCGTTGGTCTGAGTAAGTTAGATCCCAGTATAGCAGTATGCGGGTTAAATCCACACGCGGGCGAAAATGGCTTGTTCGGTAGCGAAGATGCAGAGGTCGTCCGTCCTGCAGTTGAAAAGGCTCTGAGCGAGGGCTGGCGCGTTGACGGTCCGTTGCCTGCAGATACGACTTTTTTAAAGGCCTACAATGGGCTGTACGACGGGGTGGTGGCGATGTATCACGATCAGGGCCATGTGCCCGCAAAACTGGTGGCGTTTGACGAGGCTGTCAATGTGACCTTGGGCCTGCCGATTGTGCGGACGTCTGTGGATCACGGTACGGCTTATGATATCGCGGGCAAGGGTATCGCTAAGGCCGTGAATATGTTGCAGGCGATTCGCGTGGGGAGTAAGTTGGCGATTCAGATTACTCCATCCCCGCGATGACGTCGAGGAGTATGAGGTGTGCGCCGGTATCGCCAAAGATGGGCGTGCGTGTGGGTGCGTTTTCTGGGAAAAATTCGGCGTAGGCGTCGTTGAAGTCCGAAAAAAGAGAGCGGTCCTGGAGGATGACTGTTACTTTTAGAACGTTGTCGAGCGATGTTCCCGCGTCTTCGAGTATGCCCGAGATATTGGTGAGTATGCACCGGGTTTGCGTTTTGATATCGTCTCCGACAATTTCATCGGTTTCCGGATCGACCGGGGGCTGGGCAGAGATGAAGATGAGGTCGCCGTAGATTATGGCTTGCGAGTAGGGGAATTTGGGGATGTTGCCGCGGTTGCTGGTGAAGGGTTGTTTTTTCATTGGGTTCTCCTTGTGAAATGAATATTGAGGATGCGTAAATATAATTCCCAATGAAAAAAATCAAAAGGTTTAGATGAGAGATGATAGGTGGGAACGTTCTGGCGTATTGGGTGGTCTAAGGTTTAGTAATTAAAAATAGGAATGCGTTTTGGATATATCAACCCAACGATCTCGTAGAGGAGACGCCGACCTGCTTCGGCGTTTTGTGCTGGCTATTTTGATAATGGGAATTGTCGGTACGGGAGCCGAGCTTGTTCTCCTCGAGCATATGGAGGATTTCTGGCAGTGGGTGCCTCTCGTGCTCTTTGTGGTGGCACTTCCGTGCGCTGGCTGGCTCTTTATCGCGCCTGGCGTGGCGAGTGTCCGCGTTTTTCAGGTTTTGATGGTGCTGTTCGTTGTTTCGGGCTTTGTCGGGCAGTGGCTTCACTACAAGGGAAATGTCGAGTTCGAGTTGGAGATGTATCCATCCCGCAGCGGGCTTGAACTCGTTTGGGAAGCTCTGGGGGGCGCTACCCCGTCGCTGGCACCAGGTACGATGACACTTATCGGGTTACTCGGTTTAGCGGTTTGTTTTCGCCACCCCGGTTTGCGGGCTGGTGAAGTGAGAAATTCTCAGGAGGGAACATGAATATTTGCGGTAGAAGAGAGAAGTTTACCAATATGGTGGTGTTGCTGGTGTGTTTTGCGATGCTCTGGGGTTGTGGTGGATCGAACGTAGATGAGACACCTGTCTCCGACGCTTCCACGGAAGAAGCCGCGAGTAGCGCGGTGGTCGTCAATCCAAATCTCGCAGGATCCGATGAGTTCGGTGCCCTTATGAGTAAAGAACCCCCCCCCCACACCGCGCCGCAGCCTCCCTTCCTCCCACCGGCAACAGCCCAACCCGCCGTCTCAAACCACACCCCCCACCACCCCCCCACACAC
>JAPOXY010000147.1:0-12278 GCA_026706845.1 Gemmatimonadota bacterium | reverse complement strand
TCAATCCAAATCTCGCAGGATCCGATGAGTTCGGTGCCCTTATGAGTAAAGAACTCGCTGACTTGATTATGGCGCAGCGTCCGTTCCTCAGTATGGAAACATTGCATCCGGTCGTGTCAAAGCATCTCGACCAGGAGGAGGTCGAAAAGCTCTACGTGCAGATGTTTATTCCGATTAATCTGAATACCGCCAGTGAGGAGGAGATTCTTCTGGTGCCTGGCGTGGGAAAGCGGATGGCACACGAGTTTGAGGAGTACCGTCCTTATACGGCTATTGCCCAATGGCGCCGTGAGATGGGTAAGTATGTAGATGATACCGAGGTTGCGCGGATGGAGCAGTATGTTTTTGTGCCTATCGACTTGAACACGGCTACCGAGGAGGAGATCCTCGCCATTCCCGGCGTGGGAAAGCGGATGGCGCACGAGTTTGAGGAGTACCGTCCTTATTCGAGTATGGAACAGTTCCGGCGCGAGATTGGCAAGTATGTCGATGATGGCGAGGTGGCGCGTCTGGAGCGGTACGTGGAGATTAGATAGTAGTTTTTTATATAGCTGGAAAATTTTATGTAAGGGAGGCCGTGATGTCTGTTAATCGCCGACGTTTTCTGTATCAGTCCGCTGCACTGGGTGCTGCGGTTTTTGTGACGCCAGGGGTTTTTGCCGAGCAACTGACGCTTACGCCCCGGCAGACCGAGGGGCCATATTATCCGAATAAGATGCCGCTGGATGTCGATAATGATCTCGTGATAATCAACGATGCGATTACGCCCGCTGTGGGAGAGATTACGCATTTGACCGGGCGCGTTTTGGATGTGAATGCCAACCCCGTAAAGAATGCCATAGTGGAGATCTGGCAGGTCGATAGCAATGGGGTTTATATTCATACCGGGGCTCCGCGACAGAATAGGCGGGACACGAATTTTCAGGGTTTTGGGCGTTTTGAGACGGGATCTACGGGTGAATACCGCTTTCGGACGATTAAGCCCGTGCGGTACAGAGGGACGCGAACCGCTCATATTCATTTTGCGATTAATAAAAATGGGCACCGGCTTTTGACGTCGCAGATGTACGTGAAAGACAATCCAGACAATGAGTGGGATTCTATTTTCAGGAATACTGGTCGCGCGTCTCACGATTTGCTGTCCGTGCCGTTTAAGCCATTGCCCGGGTCTGAGATTGGCGAATTGACGGCAAATTTTGATGTTGTGATTGGCGAGTCGCCCGAAGACCGGGAAAATGATCGGGGTCGGCGAGGCCGACAGCGCGGGTGGTGGTAAAAAATGTGTCTCTTGACGGAATAAGCACTTTTGGTTATTCTTTAAAAAGTTTTCCAACTTCTGGAGATTGAGCCGTGTTTCGTCGTTTTCCGTACATTCTTATTGTCGCACTGACGCTCGTGGGAATGATTGCGCCCTGTCTGTGCTGGGCACATCAGGCGTCGATGCCAGAGTGTCATGCTGCGGCAGAGATGAAAGATTGCTGTTGTAGCAAAGAGGCGGCGGTTGATCGTGAGATGCCAGCGCGCGATCTGGCTGTTTTGCCGGGTGAATGGCAAAGTCCAAAGTTGGATTTGACTTATGTGACGTTGTATCCCTCTGTTGTTCTTTCTCAGAGTAATTTCCTTTCTTTTGTGGTGGATGATCGCCAGAGAGCCTTGCGATCACCGCCCGATCTGTATCTTCTCCACGCTGCATTTCTCATCTGATTTTCCTTTCCTGCACTTGAACGGCGTTTGGGGATAGGTGTGTACAAATCTTTCCCAAACAGTCGTTTTCTCTGTCGTATGTCTTAAGGATTTTTCCTTTTTAAATACTAAATACAGATTCTCTGGAGGTGGCTTGTGTATGCTATCCGAGCCATGATCGGACTATGCCTCATGGGTATATCTTTTTTGCCTGTGCGGGCAGGTGAACTGGATCTGGATGCGCTGATTCAGGAGGCTGTGGAAAATAATCCCAATTTGTCGGTTTTGCGGGCGCGGTTGGCTGCTTTTGAAGCGAAAATTCCGCAGGCGGGCGCGCTTGAAGATCCGTCTTTTCGCTTTGAGGTGAGCAATATGCCGTTGAGCGACTTCAATTTGAGTAGCTCGCCGATGAGTGGGAATCAATTTGTGGTCAGTCAGAAGTTTTCTTTACCGGGAAAACAGCGGGCGCGCGAGCGATCAGCCCAGTTTGCCTCAGATTCTGTTGCATGGCTGTTGCGCGACCGGGAACTGGCAATTGTCAATGCGGTCAAGCAGCCTTTTTTTGATCTGGCTTATGTGATTCGTGCCATTGCGATTATGGAAAAGAATCGAGTGTTGTTGCAAGATCTGGTTCGCATTGCCCGCACGAAATACGCTGTTGGAAAAGGGTTGCAACAGGATGTGTTGAAAGCTCAGGTTTCGCTTTCGGCGCTGGATACGGAGTTGATTGCTCTTCGGGCTAAAAAACAATTGGCAGAGGCGCGTTTGAATCTGGTGTTGAATCGGTCTCCGCAAAGTCCCCTGGGCGCGCCGCCAGATTCTATTGGTCTTTCGAGTATGCCGATGACGATTGATGTCTTGCTGGCGCATGCCGATGAAGGGCATCCATCCCTGAAGGCTATGGACCAATCGATTTTGATGTGGCAAGCAGAGGTTGAGGTTGCGAAAAGAAATCTCTGGCCGGATATGACGGTGAGCTTGGGTTATCGCCAGCGCGTGTTTGCGGTCAATGATCCGGTGAAAGGAAGCGATTTTATATCTGTTGGCGTCGGCATTCCATTGCCCGTGTTTGGCGGGCGCAAACAACGCCAGCAGATTGCAGAAGCGCGAGCCAATATGCGAGAGGTTGAGGCTCAAAAGACCGCGGAACGCCAGCAGATTCACTACGAGATTCAGCGTCTAATTATTGAGGTCGGGCAACACCGGGAAAGTGCCGAGTTGTTTCGCACTGCGATGTTGCCTCAAGCAGAGCAGTCGCTGGCGTCGGCTTTGTCGGGATATCGGGTGGATAAGGTGGATTTTTTGACGTTGTTGAATAATCAGATGACGCTGTTGAATTTTGAGATCGCACATTATCGACATGTAATTGAGCATGAAAAACGGGTGGCGGATTTAGAAGCGGCGGTGGGGCGTTAGGTGCGGGGTAGGGGCAGTTATCACCCGTCTAACAAGGAGTTGAGACATGAAATATCTCATTCCAATTTTAGCATTGATTGTGGGATTTGCTGGTGGGGTATGGATTTCGGGAGATACGCATATAGAGCAGGTGCAGGCCTTGGAAACATATATTTGTCCAATGCATCCGACGGTGGTGTCGGATAAGCCGGGTAGTTGTCCCATTTGCGGTATGGATCTGGTGGCGAAAGAGGTGGATGGTGGGCACGGCCATGAGATGCAGATGGATCACGAAACATATATTTGTCCAATGCATCCGACGGTGGTGTCGGATAAGCCGGGTAGTTGTCCCATTTGTGGTATGGATCTGGTGGTGAAGGAGGCTGATGCGTCGTCAGTTCAGGATGGAAGCGTGCAGATTGATCCTGTGACAATTCAGAATATTGGTGTGAAGACGATGGTGGTGGAAAAGCAGCCTTTGAAGCGGACGGTGCGCGCGGTGGGCAGGGTGGATTACGACGAGACGCGGATTATGGATGTGAATAGCAAGATCGCCGGGTGGGTTGAGCAGTTGTATGTGGATTATACCGGTCAATGGGTGAAAAAGGGGCAGCCTTTGCTGGCGCTTTATAGTCCTGAGCTTGTTGCGGCGCAGGAGGAGTATTTGACAGCTCTGGATTATGCGGAGAGAATGCGCGGTGGTGTGGATCGAGATGTGGCGCAAAGTGCCGACGATCTGCTCGTTGCTGCGCGGCAAAGGTTGTTGTACTGGGATATTTCGGTGGGGCAGATTGCGGAGTTGGAAAAGACGCGACAGGTTGGACGAACAATGCCCATTCTGGCTCCCCGGTCAGGGATTGTGACGCACAAAGATGTGCTGGAGGGGGCGTATATCGGGTCGGGTCAACATTTGTATCGCATTGCGGATCTGTCGGTGGTGTGGATTTATGCAGATGTGTACGAATACGAGATGCCCTGGGTTTCCAAAGGGCAGCGCGCAGAGGTGTCGCTGTCTTATTTGCCGGGCGAGCAATTTGAAGGCAAAGTGGATTATATTTTTCCGTTTATGAATGAAAAGACGCGCACGGTGCAGGTGCGGATGGTTTTTGACAATGCAGATGGTGCGCTTAAACCGGATATGTATGCCGATGTGGTGATTCGATCCGAGGTGGCGCGTGAGGGGATTGTGATTCCCGTGCAGGCGGTGATTCATTCGGGGACGCGCAGGGTTGTTGTGATGGCTCGTGGTGACGGCAGGTTTGAACCGCGCGAGATTCACACCGGGGTTGAGACTGAGGATGGCTATGAGGTCATGCACGGGCTAAATTCGGGGGAGCGGATTGTGACTTCGGCGCAATTTTTGATTGATTCAGAGAGCAATTTGAAGGCTGCACTGGCGGAGATGCGTGGAGATCCTATGAAACATGGTGGACATAGTGGACATGGTGGACATTGAAACGCGTATTTTAAAAGGATTGGAACGCGATGCTAAATCGAATTATTGAAGCGAGTGTGGAGAATCGGTTCCTGGTGGTGATCGCTACTTTGATGGTGATTGGATGGGGGGTGTATGCGATGCTGAATACGCCACTGGATGCGATTCCCGATTTGTCGGATGTGCAGGTGATCGTGTTTAGCGAATATTCGGGGCAGGCGCCACAGGTGGTGGAGGATCAGGTGACGTATCCGCTGACGACGGCGATGCTGTCCGTGCCTTATGCAAAGACGGTGCGGGGATATTCGTTTTTTGGCATTTCTTATGTGTATGTGATTTTTGAGGATGGTACGGATATGTACTGGGCGCGCAGTCGGGTGTTGGAGTATCTCAATTCCGCGTCTGATAGATTGCCGCAGGGGGTGACGCCAAAGCTGGGACCGGATGCGACGGGCGTGGGCTGGGTTTATCAATATACGGTGCTGGATACGACTGGAAGATATGATCTTTCAGAGTTGCGGTCGATTCAGGATTGGTATTTGCGATATGAGTTGAGCAGTGTACAGGGCGTGTCGGAAGTGGCGTCTGTGGGCGGATTTGTGAAGCAGTATCAGGTGGTTGTGGATCCCAATCGCTTGCTGGCATACAATATTCCTTTGCAGAAGGTCCGGATGGCGATTCAGCGCAGCAATAGCGATGTGGGAGGGCGATTGGTCGAACTGGCAGAGACGGAATTTATGGTGCGCGGGTTGGGGTATATCCGTTCTGTGGCGGATATAGAGCAGATTGCCCTGGGCGTGGATGAACACGGTACGCCGATTCGCGTAAAAGACGTTGCGACTGTGCAGGTGGGGCCAGAGCTTAGAAGGGGATTGGCCGAGTGGAATGGCGAGGGGGAGGTGGTGGGGGGTATTGTGGTGATGCGGTATGGGGAAAATGCGCTCAAAGTTATTGATCGGGTGAAAGAGAAGATGGAGTCGCTCAAACCCGGTCTTCCCGAGGGCGTGGTGGTGGTCGCCAATTACGATCGCTCGGCACTTATTCTGCGCGCTGTTGATCATTTGCAAAAAAAGCTGATTGAAGAGATCGCGATAGTGGCTGTGGTGTGTATCGTTTTTTTGCTCCATTTTCGCAGTGCTTTTGTGGCTGTTTTCACATTGCCGATGGGGATTTTAATTGCGTTTGCCGCGATGTATCACCAAGGTGTCAATTCGAATATCATGTCTCTTGGGGGTATTGCGATTGCCATTGGGGCGATGGTGGATGCCGCTATTGTGATGATTGAAAATGCACACAAGCATATGGAACGCGATGGTGGGACAAAGTCGCACAGTGAGATGATTATTGCCGCTTCGAAAGAGGTGGGACCTGCGCTGTTTTTTTCGCTGTTGATTATTACGCTGTCGTTTTTGCCGGTTTTTGCGCTTGAGGCACAGGAGGGGCGGTTGTTTAAGCCGCTCGCCTATACCAAGACTTATGCTATGGCGGCGGCGGCATTTTTGGCGATTACGGTTGTGCCGGTGCTGATGACTTTTTTTGTTCGCGGCAAAATTCGGTCCGAAGCGGAGAATCCCATCAGTCGCGTGTTGATTTATTTGTACCGACCCGTGATTGATTGGGTGTTGCGACATCGGGTGCTGACTGTGGTGTTGGGCGGGCTGGTGCTATTTGTGACTGTGTTTCCATTCCGGGATATCGTGGTGTCGCGTTTTTCGGATCGACCACAGAGTTTGACTCATAAGGCATTGGTGAAGTTGGACGCGCTGTTTCCTATGGAAAAAATTGGATCGGAATTTATGCCGCCTCTGTACGAGGGAGATTTGTTGTATATGCCCACGACATTGCCGGGGGTATCGATTACGAAGGCGCGGGCGTTGTTGCAACAGACGGATAAAATCATTCGAACTTTTCCCGAAGTTGAACACGTATTTGGCAAAATTGGTCGGGCGGAGACTGCGACAGACCCGGCGCCGTTGTCGATGATTGAGACGACGATTATGCTAAAGCCCGAGTCCGAGTGGCGAGAAGGTATGACGCCTCAAAAATTAATTCGGGAATTGAACCAGGCGGTGAAATTTCCGGGGTTGACCAATGCGTGGACTATGCCGATTAAGACGCGCATCGATATGCTTTCAACGGGTATTAAGACGCCTGTGGGTATTAAGGTGGTGGGAGATGATCTGGAGACATTGCAGGTGTTGGGCGAGAAAATCGAGACTGTGGTGCGCGATTTGCCGGGTACGCTGAGTGTGTTTGCCGAGCGCGCAGCAGGTGGCAATTATCTGGATTTTGAGATCGATAGACAGGCTGCTGCGCGTTATGGGCTGACGGTTGGGGATGTGCAGGATGTTATTATGTCGGCATTGGGCGGGATGAATATTACGCATACTGTGGAGGGTTTGGAGCGCTATCCGGTGAATTTGCGTTATGGGCGAGAGTTGCGCGACAATTTGCCCGCGCTTCGGCGCGTGCTGGTGCCCACGCCGATGGGGGCGCAGATTCCCATTGGGCAATTGGCCGATCTTCGCATTCGGAAGGGTCCGCCGAGCATTAAGAGCGAGAATGCACGGTTAAATGCGTGGGTCTATGTCGATATTGAAGGCGTGGATGTGGGAACTTATGTTGCGCGGGCACAACAGGCGGTGTTGGAGCAGGTGCAGATGCCACCTGGTTATACCGCGATCTGGAGCGGTCAGTATGAGTATATGTTGCGGGCAGAGAAAAAGCTGAAGGTTGTGGTGCCCGTGACGCTGGCGATCATTTTTTTGCTGTTGTATCTGAATTTTAGAAATGTGGCTGAGACCGCGATTGTGATGCTTTCTCTGCCCTTTGCACTGGTCGGTGGGATATGGTTGATGTATATTTTGGATTACGATATGAGCATTGCCGTGGGTGTTGGGTTTATCGCGCTGGCGGGATTGGCTGCCGAGACGGGGGTGGTGATGCTGATTTATCTGGATCAGGCTTATGATAGTATTAGACGTGAGAATGGCGATGTTTTGACACTGGCGGACTTAAATCAGGCGGTGATGTCCGGCGCTGTGGAGCGGGTGAGGCCCAAGTTGATGACGGTGTTTTCAACGATGATGGGTCTGTTGCCGATTATGTGGTCAACGGGCACGGGGTCCGAGGCGATGAAGCGCATTGCAGCGCCTATGGTGGGGGGGATGGTGTCATCGACGATTTTGACGCTGCTGGTGATTCCTGCAATTTATGCGTTGTGGAAAGAGCGTAGGGTATCCGCGGATAGACGCAGATGAAAGGCAAGACGTAGGGGTGGGTTTTTTAACCCTCCCGATGTAAACCCCAAAGTTATTCATTTATCAGGAGGTGTGTTATGAAGTCTCGTATTTTTGCATTATTGGTCATTGGCGCGACAGCGATAGGGATGGCGGGATGGGTCGGCTGTTCATCAAAGTCGGAGGCGACGACTGTCGAGGTGAAGTTGGCAACTATGCAGTGCGCTATGTGTTCGCATACCATAGAGGAAGCCCTGAAAAAGGTCGATGGCGTTCAGAGCGTGGAAGTCAATCTGGATGCGAAAACAGCGAAGGTGACGTTTGATGACAAGGTGACCAGTGTTCCCGCCCTGGAGCAGGCCGTTGTCAAAGTGGGTTATGCGGCTAATGACAAAAAGGCCGATGCCGATGCGTATGCAAAGTTGCCCAGTTGCTGCCAAGTTCCTGAGTAATAATTGTTGGATCAAAGCCCCGGATGTTTTGATGCATTCGGGGCTTTTTTTATAAATGTGCAACACCCAGCCCCAGCAATGCCAGAGTAATAGCCGATAAGACACCCAATATCACCGGTTTTATACCGCCTGCTTTCATTGCAGCAAATGCCGTAGATAATCCCACTCCGGCCATCGCGCAGATAATAATCCACTTGCCGCTCTGGCTCAATAAGCCAGCCAGATCTATATGCCGGTCGCCTGCGTCAAACACAAATTGCTCGGATAAATGTAATGTCACTTCTGGCAAAAAGCCCAGGGTTCGCAGCAGTGCCATTGCCAGAAACAATACGACAAAACCCGGGACCAGCCTGGAATAGCGCACTGGTTCATCGATATAAATCGCGTGTCGTTGCGTATAAGCAAACCACGCCCCCAGCACAAATACTACGGGTCCCAAAAGTGAGATACGCACCAGTTTGACAATTGTCGCCATTTCCCCCGCTGTCTGCCCGTCTCCTGCATGCGCGAATCCCGCGGCAATTACCTGTGGTGTTGCGTGAATGCCCAATCCACACCAGATGCCATATACTTCTGCATCCAGCATTGCCAGAGATCCAACCACGGGAAATAGCAGCATCGCCACTATGCCCAGCAGATTGATCACCCCGACCGAATACGTTATTTCTTCGTTGTTGGCTTTGATCAGGGGCGCAAGGGCTACAATGGCAGAACTTCCGCAAATCCCTGTGCCCACACCAATTAACAACCCCATTTTTTTTTCGATGTTAAGCCAGCGCGACATCAGATGGGTGAATGCAACAATTATTGCAATCAATACGGCCGCACCAATCAGGACCTGTACTGCGACGCGAATCAGATCGTAAAAATCCAACCGCGCACCCAGGAGCACAATTCCAACGGGTAGCCACTTTTGCACCACTGTATCTATGCCAGGCTTCAGTTTTGCTGTTGATGGCATCACATTGCACAATAGCATGCCCAATAACAATGCCAGTAATACTGCGCTCAGGGGATGCTGGCCCGAGGACAGTGTAAACGGCGGAAAAGGCAATGTGTTTAAATATATTGCTGCCCACGACAAGATTACACATACCCCAATGCCTGGCCAGGGACTTTCTTTGGGCCAGATAGAGAGTTTTTTGCGAAATTGCGCTTCAAATGATCGCTCTTTCCCGCTCAGATTCATACCTTCATTTCCTTATAGAAGCGCATTCACATTTTGCACTTCGTCGCGCCGAAAATATTCTTCAATACTGAAGTATCGGGTTCCCGTATCACACAGCACTGTTATGACTACGTCATCGCTCGAAAGTCTCTGGGCCACACGTCGGGCTGCCAGTACATTTGCCCCCGAAGAAATTCCGACCAATAGTGCCTCTTCTCGCGCCAGAGTTTCCGTCATGTCAAATGCCTCGCGATCTTCTATTGTGATTACTTCATCCAGTATATTGCAATTTAAGATCGATGGAATAAATCCCGCTCCAATTCCCTCGATCGCGTGAGGTCCCTGGCTTTTTCCACTCAATACAGCCGAACCCGCAGGCTCAACAGCTATCACTCTTGCATCTGGCACTTCTGCCTTGAGGACCTCACCTACACCCGTAATTGTCCCACCTGTCCCTACTCCTGACACAAAAGCCGTTATCTTTCCTCCTGTTGCTTTCACAATTTCTGGTCCTGTGGTCTGTCGATGCGCTTCTGGATTGGCAGGATTGTCAAACTGCTTTAGCTCAATGCAATTTGCATTCTTTTTTACGATCTCCTGCGCCCGCTGTTTTGCGCCATCCATATCGCCCGAGCCGGGTGTGATGACCACTTCGGCCCCGTATCTGGTTACCAGTGCCCGTCGTTCAAAACTCATTGTTTCAGGCATTGTCAATACCAGACGATATTTGAGTTTGGCACATAACATCGCCAGGCCGATTCCGGTATTTCCACTGGTCGCCTCTACAATGGTCATGCCGGGTTTGAGTGTTTTGGCTTTCTCAGCATCTCGAATCATACTTAGCGCGATGCGGTCTTTTACGCTGCCGCCCGGATTGAGATATTCCATTTTGGCCAGAATGGTAGCGCCCCCCGCTGGCGACAAATTCTCTAACCGAATCATCGGCGTTCCACCAATGATATCGGAAACGCGACCCACAATTGTATCTGGCATAGCATTCTCCTTTAAAGGACATCCGACGCGATGGGGTGAGGAATACGAGGTACGCGCCAGTGTGACAATATAATTCTCGATGTTAAAAAATAAACAGGTTTATGGGTATTGAGGTTTGTGTGAGATTTAGAGGTTGGGAAATTTTTTGAATCAGTTGTGTCTTGAATTATTCACAGGTGATGAGTATATTCGATTTGAAATATTCTGCGGTATTACTCTCAATTTCATGTCAGAGAAATAGAATATGAATGCCAAACCTTTAGCTATTAGTCTATTTGCAGGAGCCGGTGGTTGCTCTTTGGGATTCAAACGCGCTGGTTATAATATCCTCTATGCAATAGATATAAACGAAAATGCTGTGGAAACTTACAGACATAATTTCCCTGGTACCAAATGTGAAATGGCAGATATTATGTCTTGTGATTTTGAAAAACTTCTTAAAAATTTGAAGTTAAAAACGGGTGAGTTGGATATTCTTATTGGTGGGCCTCCATGTCAGGGTTTTAGCACAGCGGGTATGCGGTTTTGGGATGATCCAAGAAACGGATTATTGAAGCATTACGTCAACGCCTTAGCCATCTTACGTCCTAAATGGTTTATTATGGAAAATGTTGAAGGTTTGCTTACGGCTAAAGGTGGTATATACGTCTATGAAGCTGCAAGAGCCTTTATCAAATTGGGATATTCGATAAGAATCGATAAAATTTATGCGCAGGAATACGGGATACCACAAAGACGAAAAAGAACTTTAGTTATTGGCAATAGATTGAGAATGGAATTTAATTTGCCAGAACCAATTGTGCATGTGCATGGTCGAATTTTTAAGAATGCCGATATTACACTTAGACATACGATTGGAGAACTTCCCAATCCGACGCTGGATAAGAGCAGTCCTATCTGCTACAGCGGCAAGCCCAAACATGAGTGGGAAGAACAACTGCGTGATGGAAATAAAAAATTATATGATCATTTTACACCCAAAATTGAGGGTGTCCAACTTGAGAGAATTAAAAATTTAAAACCAGGGCAATCGATGAAGGATCTGCCAGAATCGCTTCATCATGAATCATTTAGAAGGAGAGCCAATCGACGTGTTATGGATGGAACGCCCACGGAAAGACGAGGAGGTGCGCCCTCGGGAATTAAGCGATTGATTTTTGATGAACCGAGTTTAACTATTACAGGGGCCGCTATAAGAGAATTTATACATCCAGAAGACAATCGCCCGTTAACTTTGCGTGAATGCGCTCGGATACAAACATTTCCCGATTGGTTCAGATTTCAAGGAAATACTTCAGAGAGGATCAAGCAGATAGGGAATGCGATTCCCCCATTGTTAGCAGAAATTTTTGCAGTGCATTTACTGGTTAATTATGGTTTTGGGGAAACGAAGCGCACTTCACCGGGTAGATTATTTGCTCATACTTTAACAAAAGCAACTGCTATGAGTCCAGCTCTCACGAGAACGGATGATATGCTTCAGGGATTGTACAAAGAAAAGAATCCTCAACTCAGTCTTTTTGGATAATTATTATGGCCAGTATTACAATTCAGAATTTACTCTCAGAATGTAAGGTTCACGGGAGTGGTAAAGCTCAGGTTACTCTGGAAGATTCTGAAATATATGCATTATTTTCCATTGGCTTACGTGATTTAGGATGGGATTTCAATGCCATTGGCGTTGAGGATATTGAAAAGCCTGATGATGACTATTTTAAGATTCCAATAAAATGGTTCAATGAACTTCGGTTTTCGAACGTTACGCCAAAGATTCTCTTAGATGTTCTTGAGAGAGCCTGCGCTATCAATGAAGATTTCGGATTATATATAAGAAATCTCTGTGCATTACATCGCAGACGAGTGAAATACCAACGCATTCTCTCCGCACAACCATTGCCACACATGGATCAAAT
>JAPOXY010000146.1 GCA_026706845.1 Gemmatimonadota bacterium | reverse complement strand
CGAAAATGGTCAATCACATGGGCTTGTGTGGTAGCAACTTTGACAGCGAGGATAGATTGAAACATCTCGTTGATAAAATTGGTAGATCGCTCGGTTGCAACGCGCTGCGCGGTGCGGTATTTGTGAATATAGTTGCGGGCAAAATCCACAACAATAACCACACCTATCGCCGGTATAATCGTGATAAAAGTGATATAGGGATCGATTCTCGACATATAAAAAATGGCGAGCACAGCAAATACGAGATTGCCCCACATGTGGATATACCGATTGAGGTATTGAATAATGCCCAACACATCGTCCCGAAATCGGTTGGTCACCTCGCCAGAGGCGGTGGAAATCTTTCCCGGATCTCGAACTTCGAGAATAGCAGTCATAAGATTTTTCCGCAAAAGCGTTTCAATAGCATACCACCAGCGCGGCCATGCAAAAGCCGAACCGAGAAGGGCGATGCGGTCGCCAATCTCAACAGCGACAAAAAGCGCGACAAGCGACCAGGCAGTGAACCCCGCCTCGGCCTGACCGGTGAGCGCGTCAAAAAAGCCCTTCATAATAACGCCCGCGAGAAAGGGCGCGATGTCGTCAATACCGCGAAAAAATATCGTAGTCAAAAAAAGTCCGGGACGGAACTTGAGCAGCCGCCATGTCGTTTGCCCCATCGTCATGCGATAAGTTCCTCCAGACCTGTATTGAGCAAGCGTGAAAACTGCGAATTTGAATCTGCGACGAGATCTGTGCGAAGGCCAAATTCCCGCACCTGTCCATCATCGAGAATGAGAATATTATCCACGCGCTCTACGGTCTCAAGGCGATGCGCGATAATAATGCCCGTGCGATTTTGCAACAGGCGTTCCACCGCAAAATTGATATTCTGCTCAGTTGCGGGATCGAGCCGCGATGAAGGCTCGTCCAGAATGACCAGACCGGGGTCTTTGACGAAAACGCGGGCAAAGGCGAGCAACTGGGCTTCGCCAGCTGAGAGACTGCCCGAGACGAGTTCGGTATCCAACCCCCCGGACAAGGACGCATACCATGCGCCAAGGCCGAGTTCATCGAGTATAGCGACGATTTTTTTATCCGAAACATCGGGCCTAAAAAGGGTGAGATTATCGCGCACACTGGCATTGAAAAGTTGTACATCCTGCGTAACGAGACCAACGTGCTGCCGCAAATCGTCGAGCAAAATATCCCGGATATTTTGATCCCCAATGCAAATCTGTCCGCGCTGAATATCGTAAAAGCGAAAAAGCAAGCGGGTAATCGTGGTCTTGCCACTGCCCGTGCGCCCCAACAAGCCGAGGGTTTTGCCCGGATCGAGAGAAAAGGAAATATTCTGCAAAACCGGATCGCCGGGGTTATACGCAAAATGGACATTCTCAAACGCAATGCCCAAAGGTATTACCTCAAGTTTACCAGAAGGAGCAGCAGATAATTTTTCATTTCCATCCCGAATGCTGGTCTGGATGCGGTGGAGTTCTTCAATGCGTTTAAGCCCGGCAGTGGCGCGTTGCAAATCGTTGATTTGCTGGCTAATTTGAAAAAGCGGTTCGCGCAACATCGACGTATAGTGAAAAATGAGAAAGACCGCGCCAATTGTAAACGTACCCTCCCGATAAAGCCAGATACCCATGCCCATAGCAAGCGCGTAACCGAGCGCGAACATAATGCCGGTAATCGCACGCAATCCTTCGCTCATAATTTCGGATTTCTTCACGCGGGCAAAAACGCCGTTATTGACCCCGTAAAACCGATTCACAGTGTAGTCGCCTGCGCCATTTGTGCGGATGTCTTCAAGGCCGAGCAATCGCTCTTCGATAAAACCGTAAAGACGCGCATAACTTTCGCGTTCAGCCGTATAAATGGGCACAGCAATATTGCGCGTGAGATTAAAAACAATAAAAGCGAGAATCGAAAAAGCCGTCAGCGCTGCGCCCACGCGCCAATCTTCGCGAAAGACGAGAATGAGGACGCCCAAAAGAAAAAATGAGCTTCCAATAACATGGATGACAAATTGCGAAAAAAAATTGGAAAGCGCCGTCGTATCCCCGTCAACGCGCTCGATCATCTCGCCCGGAGTGTGCGCGTGATGAAAGCCCATATCGAGATTGAGGCAGTGGTGCGCGAGCGTATTCCGCATCTGATTCGTCGCACGCCAACCCACGTCCTGCCCCAAATAAGAACTCACAATTTGCACGCCCTGGCGAATAATCCCAATGGCGAGAAAGGCAATACCCGCCCATATCAAATTTTGCACGGCACCATCTGCCTGCGCCGTATCGATAAAATATCGTACAATTTGGGGATTGAGCAGATTGAGACCAATGCCGGTAAACATGAAAACGCCGAGAAAAACAACGCGCTTCCAATGGGGGCGAAGATAGTGTATCAGGAGGGTGGCATAATGCCTGAGAGGGACGCGTTCCAAGAGGATTCCCGAAGTGGGTGAAAAAAAATAGACATCCAAATCGCTCAAAGTTCTTGAAAATTAAGAGGTCGCATGTTAATTTCCAAATGAAATTTAATCACTAACACTATAATCCAACTTATCTTTGAGTGAAATGCCTCCCAAACTCATCTCCCTTCTAAGAAATACTGGCCTCGACATCCATTGGGAAAAATCTGTCGCAACATTCCCCGGCAACCTCTTCTTTCTTAAGCCCGAAGCCATCCGCGAAAACGGCACCTGGGCAAATCTTCCACCCGACGCCATAGACTTTGCAATCCGCGCCGCCCAAAAAATCGCCACAGATCCCGACCTCGCGCACATGGTCTGGCATGCCCATCGCCTCCTCTTCATCGACAAAAGCACCCAGAACTCGGCAACCCGCGACTGGCCCCTCCTCGCCCCCGTACTCGGCAATTACGGCGGAGCCTTTTATCTCCTCATCGCGCTCTCGGGCATACCACAACTCCGCACCTACCACCAATCGCGCGACATACCCGAACACATCACCCGATTGACCTGCCGTGACACGTACGTCTGGGCGCAGCAATACCACGACATCGGCGTTTTTAAAAACGATCGTTTCTTTCACCCGGGTGCCCCCGACGCATGGGGGTTGTGTACGCGCATCTTGCCCTGGCTGCTCGGCCATCTCAACGGCGACCTCTACCGCATAGGGCGCCTGCAATACAAAATCGGACCCTTTCGCCAGAAAATGCGCGCGTACCGCCATCGCACCTCTACACATCTGTGTCTCCTGTGTGAATCCGGATTGGAATTTCGCACCGACGGCAACTTCAACGGCGCGGGCGAACGGGAAGACCCGCAGGCATGGACATCCGAACTCACCGAAACCGCCACCCATATCATCGGCAACCCCATACACCCCAACGGCCACGCACAGCGCCAGCCGGTCAGCCTCCCGTGCTCTCACTGGGATCGCGTACTCACCGAAGGCGATCCCATCCTCGAAATTCACATCCCCGAAGACGGACCAATGGCATTTGAAAATTGCGGCGACTCCCTCCGCCAAGTCGCCGAATTCTTCCCCAAACACTTCCCCGACCATCCCTTCAAAGCGATCTGTTGCACATCCTGGTTCCTCGACCCCACGTACCAGAACTTACTCTCCAAAAATTCCAACATCGCTCGCTTCCAGCGCGAATGTTATCTCTTCCCACTCAACTCGCGCAGCAAATACAGCAGCCTTGACCGCATCTTCGGTCCCTATGTCCACGACCTCTCCACAGCCCCGCGCGACAGCAGCA
>JAPOXY010000145.1 GCA_026706845.1 Gemmatimonadota bacterium | reverse complement strand
CGTAAAAGCTTCGTGCCCCGGCGTATCGAGAAAACAGATTTCACGACCATCACCAAGTTCAACGTGATACGCACCAATATGCTGCGTAATGCCGCCAGCTTCACCTTCCATCACATTGGTCTCTCGGATATAATCTAAAAGTGATGTTTTGCCGTGATCCACATGCCCCATAATTGTAACCACCGGAGGCCTTGGTTTTAGACTATCTCCAGACGCTTCTATCTCTGCTGCTGCCAATACCTCTTCGCCGTATTCTTCGAGTTCCTCAACGCCGAAACCAAATTCATCGGCAACAAGCGTGATGGTGTCCATATCGAGACGCTGGTTGATGGTTACCACCATGCCCAATTTGAGGCATTGTGTGATGACTTCTGTGGGACGCACATCCATCTGAGAGGCAAGTTCGCCAATGGTTGTAAACTCATTGACTTTGAGAACTTGCCCATCTGTGGTCCCTTCTTCGGGCTCTTCACTGTCTTGCCGACGGCGACGGCGCACCCGTGGTGGTGCAGCACCACTCGACATTTGCGCCAGTGTTCGACGCACATTTTCTGATACTTCGCGCTCATCAACAACAGGACGTCTGCGTCTGCGACGACGTTTTCGCGGAGACCTCGTGCGACTTCTCTTTTCCTGTACGGGCTTTTCTTCAGGCTTGACCTCGTCCTTTACTGCGGGTTTTTCTTGTTTGGGTTCTGGCGCTTTTGTTTCGGGTTCTGGCAGCACCGGCGTTTGACTGACATCTTCTACGACAACTGTCGGATAATCCGTTCGGCGTCTTCGGCGCCTCGGGCGTCGCCTGCTTTCGCCGCTGGTCCCGGTTTTTTTATCAGACTGAGTCGAACGGAGCCGGCTCACGCGAGGTTTTTGCTCGCGAATCTCGCTTTCTTTTTTTTCATTATCTTTGCGCCTGAGTTTTCGCCGCGTCGCCTGGCGTTCTGAATCAAACTTCTCCTGTACCGCCTCGACCATTTCAGTCGTACAGACCGCCATGTGATTTTTGACTTCAAAACCGAGGCTTCTAATCTGCTCAACCATTGCGACGCTCGACAAATTGAACTCGCGCGCAATCTCGTAAACTCGTTTTTTCTTAACTGTTGTTTTGCTTTTTGTCTTCGCCAATAGGCTCACCTCCGATCATTCGTCATTTTCAGATGTGTTTTCAGTGGATTTTGCTTCCTCTGCCTCTGCTTGTAAAAGCGCTTTTTCTTCGCGGTAAGCAGATACTTTTGCATTGACAATTTCCTGTGCGGTCTCTCGCAATTTTTCAGCCGTCGTTTCGCCGATGCCAGGCACATTGAGCAACGTATTTAAGGATACACGGACGAGGTCATTGGCAGACATAATACCCGAGGCTTCAAGGCGGTCTCGCGTCACTTGACCAGTGCCGGCTACTTCGGCCAATGGCACTGTTGTAGCCAGGCGTTCAGCTTGTATTTCGTCATAACGGGTTTCAGTCATGATATCGACGTGCCAGCCAGTCAACTGTGATGCCAAACGCGCATTCTGGCCCTCTTTTCCAATAGCCAGAGAAAGCTGATCATCATCGACGATAGCCGACATGCGTTTTTCACGCCGGTCAATCACCACGCGGCGAACTGTGGCGGGGTTCAACGCACGTGACAAAAAGATCGCTTCGTCGTCACTCCAGGGCACAATATCTATGCGTTCGCTACTCAATTCACGCACCACAGCCTGTACGCGCGAGCCTTTCATACCCACGCAAGCCCCCACGGGATCAATACGCGCATCATTAGAGTAAACAGCTATTTTGGCCCGCACCCCCGGTTCGCGAGAAACGGCTTTTATTTCTATAACACCTTCATAAATTTCAGGAACCTCAAGCTGGAAGAGCTTTTCGAGAAATGCGGGATGTGTACGGCTCAATACCACCTGGGGACCTTTGGCTGTACGCAAAACATCGTGCAAGTACGCACGAACGGGATCCCCCTGCCGATAGCGTTCTTTTCTGATTTGCTCTTTAAGCGGAATAACAGCTTCGGTTCGCCCCAGATTGACGAGAATATCGCCCCGACTAATTTGCTGCACAGTTCCCGAAATAATTTC
This sequence comes from Gemmatimonadota bacterium, assembly GCA_026706845.1. Classification (NCBI taxonomy): domain Bacteria; kingdom Pseudomonadati; phylum Gemmatimonadota; species Gemmatimonadota bacterium. Next base: position 1,266 of record JAPOXY010000145.1, on the reverse strand, counting down.
TCCAATACGCCCCTGATAATCTTCGTAGATTTTCTCGCGCTCGGCTTCCCTGACTCTCTGGACGAGTACCTGCCTTGTCGTTTGAATCGCATTGCGCCCAAAATCGGCAAAGTTGAGGCGAAGTCTCACTTCCCCACCGACCTTTGCATCGGTGTCTGCTTTGCGCGCCTGTGTAACGCCAATTTGGATTCCCGGGTCTTCGACTGAGTCATCGGCAACAATTTCTTTGACCGCTTCAACGATGATCTCTCCAGAGTTGTTGTCGAAGTTGACTTCGACATTATCCCCGGTTCCAAACCGCTTTTTTGCCGCAGAGATTAGTCCCATTTCAAGGGTTTCGATAACCAGATCGCGGTTGACATTTTTTTCCTGGGCAATTTGCCTTAACGCTTCGAGAACTTCGTAATTCAAGTGCGGCTCCTCCTCGACCAATTACAACTCAAAATGCACAGTGGCTTTCTGAATTTTTGCGCGTTCAATAGTGATTCGTTCACCCTGTAGCTCGACATCGAGATGATCGGATTTGACCTGCAAGAGCGTTCCAACTGCAACACCGAGGCCATCCACAACAAGGCGCAACGTTTTGCCGACCACCCGCTCAAAATCGCGGTCCGTCTTTAAGGGGCGCGTCAAGCCCGGAGATGAAACTTCGAGCAGATATGTGCTGTCAATCGGATCTCGCGTATCCAATATATCTGCAATATCTCGACTGAGTGTAGCACATTCGTCAATTGTAATACCATCGGGACGATCGACAAAGATGCGGACGATTTTTCGTCTATAATCGCCAGAGATAGCCAATTCAACCAACTCGACATCCCGACGATTGAGAAGCGGAAGAATTAGATGGGTCAGGGTGTCTTCGATAAGCATTGAATAACTCAAAACCGCCGCTTTACTGCGCCTTGTGGAGTATGGCTATCCAGGCTGCGCGTGTATCTGTGCCTTAATCGGGGTTGGTAGTTCTAATAGCTACACCCCATATACTCAAAAGAGTGGGCAAAAGCCCACTCTTTAATTCAGAATTTGAATATAAGAAACTATATAGTATAATGCAAGTTTTATTTCCCGGCATCCGATACCTCTACACCTCCTATAAGTTGCTTGAGTTCGAGCAACATGCGCCGTAATTCAACCAGTGGATTTTCAACATGAGACGTCGCGTCTTCAATACTCTGATTCTCCCATAAACTGCGGTCTATCTTCAGCCTTTCAACCGCCCCTTGAATCGTGTATTTCTGGGCATAGAGTAAGTCCTTAATTGCC
>JAPOXY010000144.1 GCA_026706845.1 Gemmatimonadota bacterium | reverse complement strand
TAGATGGATGCCCGGCTGGCCTGGAGATCAGCGAAGAAGATATCCAGATTGAACTCGACCGTCGCAAGCCTGGCCAGAGCAAAATTACCACACAACGCAAAGAAGAAGACCAGATAGAAATCCATTCGGGTCTTTTTGAGGGCAAAACCCTTGGCACGCCTATATCGATGATGGTGTGGAATCAGGATGCGCGTTCCAAAGATTACGAAGAAATACGCACCAAATACCGCCCTTCACACGCCGATTACACGTATGAACAAAAATACGGCATTCGCAACTGGAAAGGTGGGGGCAGAGCCAGCGCGCGCGAGACAATCGGCCGCGTTGCAGCAGGTGCGATTGCGCGCAAATTGCTCAAACGCGATTGCAATATCGATATTATCGCTTATGTGCGTCAGGTTCACACGCTTGTTGCCAGTGTCGATCCCGTCGCGGTTACCCGCGAGCAGGTCGAGGCGAATATCGCCCGCGTGCCCGATTCCGAGATTGCCGAGCGAATCATTCAGCGCATCGATGCCGCCCGCAAAGATGGCGACTCGCTCGGTGGTGTGGTCGAGGCTGTTGCCCATCGCGTCCCTCCCGGCTGGGGGGAACCTGTTTTTGACAAACTCGAAGCCGACCTCGCAAAATCTATGCTTTCACTGCCCGCCTGCAAGGGTTTCGAATCCGGCTCTGGTTTTGGCGGTATTGCGATGACTGGCTCTGCACACAACGATCCCTTTTACAACAATGGCAGCGGCATTCACACGCGCACAAATCATTCCGGCGGCATTCAGGGCGGTATCTCCAACGGCGAACCCGTCGTCATTCGCGCAGCTTTCAAGCCCACTGCCACAATTTTGGCCGAGCAGGAAACCGTCGATATCCACGGCAATCCCACCACGCTCAAAGGGCGCGGTAGGCACGACCCCTGCGTCTTACCTCGCGCAGTCCCCATTGTCGAAGCGATGATGGCACTCGTACTGGCGGACCACTATTTGCGCCAGCGCGGACAAAGAGGGTGAAAAATGATCGATTCTCAAATTTTCACCTGTGTTAAAAATGCCAACTCCCACACCTATCGCTTTCCGTGGCGGAACTTTACGCATCTCTTAAAAGATCGCGCAGAACATCAGCCAGATAAACCCGCGTTGATCTTTTGCGATTGCGATACGGATGCTCGCACGGTTATTACCTATTCTGAATTTGAACACCTCACCGCCGCACTTGCTGGTCTGATGTACCGCGAATACGGCATAAGATGCGGCGATTGCGTCGGTCTTGCTTTGCCCAATTGTGCAGAAATTCCGTTGCTCACCTTTGCTCTTTTTCGCCTTGGTGCAACTTCTGTTCCTCTCGATATTGCCAAAGATGTTCCCGAGCGCAAGCGCTACAAACTGCAGAATGCCGGGGCCAGACTACTCGTTGTTTTGTCCGAACATGCAGAAATACAACGCCGCGCATTACCCGATATCCAGATTGCGACAACAGAGCAGTTGCTCGCCGCCGATGGATATGACGCAGTGGATATCGAGCCTGAGTGGTCTGGCGATCCAGAGGGCGAACAACAAACCAGTATTGTGCTGTACACATCGGGTACAACGGGCCATCCCAAAGGCGCGCGTATTACCCGACAGAGCCTCACATCCAATGCCGATGGCATCATTCGCTGGCTCGGTTTTGATGCACGCGAACGCCTCAATCTCGTTTTACCACTTCATCATATCAATTCTACCACGTTTTCTATCACCAGCCTCATGGTGGGGGGGAGCCTTGTGCTCAATTCGCGCTACAGCGTTTCGGCGTTCTGGCGTATCATATCGCGGGAGCGAGCGACATCTGCAAGTATTGTACCGACGATTATGGCCGATCTGCTCGCCAGCGCTGATGACTTTGAGCGCGAGGGCTATGACATATCGTCACTAAAAAAAATTATGATCGGTTCGGCACCTGTTCAGCCCAATATTGCCTGCCAATTTGTCGATTGCTTTGACGTTCGTCTCGTTCAGGGGTATGGCTCAACCGAAGTCAGTTTGCGCGTTACTGGCGTACCACCCGATTTACCCGATGACCAGTACCGCGATGTACTCGAACAAAATGCCATTGGTGTTGAGCTTGCCAATAATAACATAAGAATTGATGGTGGACGAAACGAAGGCGATGTCGGTGAAATCCTCGTGCGCGGTCCCGTGGTTGCCAATGGTTACCTCAACCAGCCCAAAGATACTGCCGAGGTTTTTTGCAATGGCTGGTTCCGCAGTGGCGACATGGGATATTTCCGCGATATGTATAATCATCGTTTCTACTTTATGCACAGCCGAAAAAAAGAGATCATTATCAAAGGCGGTGTCAATATATCACCCATCGCCGTTGAAAATGCCCTGCTCGATGCCTGTCCAGAACTCGATGCTGTTTATGTGATTGGCCTTCGTCATAGCCGATGGGGGGAAGACGTTTGTGCCGCAGCTATTTTTAGATCTGGGACCGACCAGTCCGAAGCTGCCCAGGATATTCTCAAACGCGGACAAAGAGGCCAAATCCCGGGGCTGAGTACTTACGAAGCCCCCTCGCGCATTATCCCAATTACATCGGAAGACCGCCCGTTGACCTCTACGGGTAAAGTTCAGCGCAGTGCCCTGCAAGAGATTATTCAAAATCAGATTGACAACATCTGAACTCCTATATTATATAACTGCGGTGGGGGGCGGGACTGGCTACTGACCACTTTCTGGTGATTGTCATGGTGCGTATTTTTCTCCTTCTATTTCGTCTCTTGCGCGTACGCGGTGTATTGTCGATCATCTCTCGACTCCCAAAATACCTGCGCCTTACCTGGCGACTTTTATGGGATTCTCGCATACCATTATTGCCCAAAGTGTTTGTCATTTTAACCGTTTTATACGGGCTTTCTCCTTTTGATATTATCCCAGAGGCGATTCTTCCCCATATCGGATTGGGAGATGACATCGTGTTTGTTATTCTGTCTATTCGCAATCTGATTGCGGCCAGTCCTCAGAATATCGTCCAGGAACACGCCCGCAAGATTGCAGAGAAATCGTGATTTATGTCCCGCCTGGATTTCAAAACACAGATCGCCGCCGATCTTCTGACCTGGTATCGCGAACACAAACGCGATCTGCCATGGCGGCAGACAGACGATCCCTATCGCATCCTGCTGTCTGAGTTTATGCTCCAGCAAACGCAGGTCGATACTGTTATTCCCTATTACCATCGCTTTCTCGACCGATTTCCCACGGTTTTCGACCTCGCCAATGCCTCACAGGATGATGTTCTCAAAGCCTGGGAAGGTTTGGGCTATTACGCTCGCGCCCGCAATTTGCACAAAGCCGCGCATTCTATTGCTATGGACTTTGGTGGCACAGTGCCCGATACGTACGACGAACTCAAATCTCTGCCTGGCTTTGGTCCTTATACCACAGCCGCAGTTTTGAGCATTGCTTATGATCGCGACCATGCCGTGCTTGATGGCAATGTTATTCGCGTTGTCACGCGTCTCTTTGATATCGGCGACGATGTCACGCAAACCCGCGTCAAAAACCGACTGTGGGATCTTGCCCAGGCTCTGTTGCCAAAAGGTGAAGCAGGTACCTACAATCAGGCGGTTATGGAACTCGGCGCGATGGTCTGCACTGCCAAAAACCCGGCGTGCGATCAGTGTCCCGTGCAAAAATACTGTGCAGCGTACAGAGTTGGTAATCCGCAGCGTCTGCCCGTGAAAGGAAAAAAGAAGCCGCGTCCCCATTACACGCTGTGCGCGGGTATTGTGTGGCACAATGACAAAGTGCTCATTACCCAACGCCCACAAAACGGCTTGCTCGGCGGGCTTTGGGAATTTCCAGCAGGAACCCAACAGGACGGGGAATCTCTGCAAGATACTTGCAGGCGCGGGATAAGAGAAACCGCGGGTATCGACGTCAAAATCAATGATCGGTACCGCACGGTCAAACACGCTTTTACCCACTTTAGCATTACCTTGCACACTTTTCTGTGCTGCTATGTCAAAGGTAAAGCGCGTCCACTCACTTGCGACAATCTCGCATGGGTTGTGGGCGCAGATTTCAATGCTTATGCTTTTTCCCGCACCAGTCGCAAACTCATTGAGTATATACAACAAGATGTCCAACCCGACCTTTTTGCATTTGAACACAATCTCAGGGAGGTTCCATGAAACTCGAAAACAAAATCGCGCTTATAACGGGCGCGGGATCGGGCATTGGCAAAGCCATTGCGCTCGAAATGGGTCGCGAAGGCGCGCATATTGCCGTTAACGATCTCACTGCCGAAACAGCCGAAACCACCGCACACCAGATCGAAGACCTCGGACGCGAGACTCTTGTCATCCCCGCAGATGTGGCCGACTCGAATCAGGCCGATAATATGGTTCAACAGGCGCTCGATCGCTTCGGGCGCATCGATATTCTGGTCAATAATGCCGGTGTGTACATTCCCCAGGACGGTGGCGTCACAGCCATTACGGATGAGGCGTGGCAGCGCATTCTCGATGTCAATCTCAATGGGCCTTTTTATTGCTGTCGCGCTGTTGTCAAAGACATGATAGCGCGCAAGCAAGGTGGCAAAATTATTAATATCTCGTCTGTACAGGCCGAAGTCGCGCATTTCGACGCTTCTGCCTATCAGCCCTCTAAAGCCGCCGTGGTCATGCTCACGCGAACCCTTGCCGTGGAACTCGCGCCTTACAAAATCAATGTCAATGCCATTGGTCCGGGTGCTATCGCATCCGAAGGTATGGGAGCCTCACTGGGGCCTGATGTTATCGAAGCCTACCGCAAACGCATCCCCTGGGGTGCTCGCGGATATACCCGCGATATTGGAACTGTCGCCGCCTTTCTGGCTTCGGAAGATGCGCGCTATATCACGGGCCAAAACATCTATGTCGATGGCGGTTATTTGTCTGACAGCACACCAACGGAGCTAAAATCGCAAGATCACCCCGTTCCACCAGACGACCCGGACCCGAAATAATATGATTCCCAAAAATCTCACCAATAGAACGGCCATTATTACCGGTGCCGCACAGGGTATTGGAAAAGCGATTGCCATACGCCTTGCTGGGGCTGGTGCAAGGGTGGCGATTGCCGATCTCAATCTGGACAGAGCACGCGAAACGGCTCGAGAAATCGGGACAGATGCATTGGCACTGTCGCTCGATGTTGCAAATGCCGAGGGTGTGCAAAATACTATTGATGAATGTCTCAATACATGGGGGTGTATTGATATTCTCGTCAACAACGCGGGCATTGTAGGGCGCGATGTGCCCGTCAAAGATCTCACGGAAGGGGATTGGGACCAGGTTTTCGATATCAATCTCAAGGGGACTTTTCTGTGTTCGCGCGCCGTAATCGCGCCTATGCTAAAACAAAAAAAAGGTGCTATCGTCTCGGTCGCTTCCATAGCAGGTAAAGAAGGCAATCCCAGCATGGCACCCTATTCGGTCTCTAAAGCGGGTATTATATGTTTTACCAAGGTCCTGGCAAAAGAACATCTCCAGGACAATATCCGCGTCAACTGCGTCTCGCCAGCTCTGATCGAAACCCCACTGTTGGCAGATGTGGAGCCAGAGCAACTCGATTACATGACTTCCAAAATTCCCCTCGGTCGCCTCGGCCAACCCGAAGAAGTCGCTGCTGTTGTTCATTTTCTCGCATCCGACGATGCTTCTTTTGTGACCGGGCAGTGTTATGATGTCAGCGGTGGCAGGGCTACGTATTGAGGCGTCACCCGAGCGGTCGCGCGCTGAATACGGCTCTTAAATAGAGCACGACCCACCCGATAGCCGTTACCGCTATTGCTACGCCCACGGCAATCAGACACAGCAGCCATCCCGGAGTTCGGGCCTCTGGATCGTGATAGGGGTTTCGTCGGGGGTCGTCCCAGCGCATGGTAATGTCCTGAGTAGTATCAATAGTTAATCAATCTGCATCGTCTGGATTTCAGGGATTTAGACCTCTGAAAATTCAGTGCCTTCTGGCACATCTGTATCGCTCTCAAAGCAGATACTAAATCCATCCGGGTCGTTCAATGAAACAACCCACATTCCGTTTCCCACAAAGGGATTCGATACCTCGATACCCCGATGTTTGATTCTGCGATAGATCGTCAGGGCATCTTCGCACATGAATACAATCGAGACGCCTTCGCCCACTTTTCCTTCGGGCACCCACGAATTGCGTCCTTCCTTTCGGAATTCCTGTAACATCAGCGCAGCGTCCCCGCATTGGAGCCAGCACCAGCGAAGTCTCCCATCTGGTTCCCATTTATGGATCATTTCAAATCCGAGACCCTCGACATAGAAGCGAACAGATGCTTTGATGTTTGATACCGAAAAAAACGGGATCGCCTGTTTGACATTTGGTTTTGCTTCAACGGTCATTATTTGCTCCTTATGTTTTCCAGAGTGTATTTATTGGAAGATATAAAATTCTGCAATGACGGGATCAATGCCGCGCACATAGAGCAATAAAATTATTGCGAGAATAATGAAGATAGCGACACAGAGGAGAACAAATCCATGTTTCTGATACCACCATTTGGGTCGGGGGGGAATGTTGGGATCATTCATGGTATGGACGCGCTGAAAAGGTCGAGAATGCAGGGTAAGATGGCACGCAGAGCCTGGCCCCGGTGGCTGATGCGATTTTTTTCGTCAGAAGAGAGTTCGGCAGAAGTGCAGTTGTGGGTGGGAATAAAAAAGAGCGGATCGTAACCAAAGCCATTCTCGCCCCGGGGGGTTGTGAGGATGCGGCCTTTCCATGTAGCTTCGGTGGTCTGCACGCGGCCATCGGGTTTGGCAAGGGCCATCGCGCAGCAGAAGCGTGCGGTGCGCTGTTTCGCGGGAATTCTGCGCAGATTTTCTATGAGTTTGGCACTATTCGCCTCATCTGTGGCATTCCCTCCGGCGTAGCGCGCGGAATATACGCCAGGTGCGCCGTTTAAGGCATCGACCACAAGGCCAGAGTCATCGGCCAAAGCAGGCAAGCCCGTGTATTTTGCAATTTCACGGGCTTTTTTTTTGGCATTGGCTTCAAAGGTTTCGCCGTCTTCGATTACTTCGGGCGCGTTGGGAAACGCATCGAGCGAGATTACCTGAATATCAGAGCCGAGCATGTCCTGGATTTCCCTGCGTTTGCCCTGATTGCGGGTGGCGAGTATGAGGGTAGGCATGGGGTTGACTATTATTGCGCCAAAACATCACGCTGGAGTTGCGTGATTTCGGAGATGCCCTTTTGGCCGAGGGCGATGAGGTGTTGCATCTGGTCGAATGTGAAGGGATTTCCCTCGGCTGTGCCCTGTACCTCGACAAAGTTGTCCTGACCGGTCATGACGATATTCATATCTACTTCGGCGGTAGCATCTTCGGCATAACACAAATCGAGCATGGGCGTGTTGTCAACGATGCCCACGCTGACAGCTGCGACGGAATCGCCAAGAGGATTTTTTGTAATACTGCCCTCCTTTTTGAGCTTGTCAATCGCATCGACGACTGCAACATAAGCTCCCGAAATTGAGGCTGTGCGGGTGCCGCCATCGGCTTGTAACACATCGCAGTCGATCCAGAGGGTGCGCGAGCCGAGTTTTTTGAGGTCGATCACGGCGCGCAGTGCGCGGCCAATTAAGCGTTGAATTTCCTGGGTTCGGCCCTTAGTGCCGCGCGTTTCGCGCTCGCTGCGCGTATGGGTTGAGCGGGGCAACATGGCGTATTCCGCCGTGATCCAGCCCGTGTTTTTGCCCACGAGAAAATGGGGTACGCGGTTCTCAACGCTCGCTGTGCATATAACGTGTGTGTCACCCATTTTGATCAGTGCCGATCCTTCGGCGTGTTTCATAAATCCGCGTTCAATACTCGCGGGACGCAATTGATCTGGGCGGCGTCCATCTATGCGCTGGCTCATAAATGCTCCTTATTGCGAACCGATCCATTTTTCTTCGGGGTTGCCCAATTCTCGGAAGTCGCGCCCGTCAACGTGAATGATATGACACATTTCGAGAAAGCGAGAATAGATGCGCCCCTGCGCGAGTTCTTTTAATTCGTCGGCTTTCTGATTTGTGGTCACAAATGTCAGGCGTCGATTGGCATAGCGGGCATCAATGAGGTTGTAGAGGATTTCCATTTCCCATTCGGTATTGCGCTGCACGCCAAAGTCGTCAATGACGAGATAGGGCACATTGCTCAATACTTCAATCATGGGCATGGCCTGTCCGTGCGTGTCACTGCTTTCGTCAAATGTATGTCTGAGTTCTTGAAAGCTCTTTGAGAGTGAGATGAATTTGCCGGGTTTTACAAACCGAAAAATGAGTTCGTTGAGCAAGATATATGCAAAGTAAGTTTTTCCACGACCTGGCGCGCCCCACAAATAGAAGCCTTTGATCGTTTCTTTGTTGCCGTAAATATTATCGACCAGGGTGCTGAAATAGGACTTGAGGAGTATGGCTTCTCGGTTGGGCTGACCATTGTCGTACTGCTCTTTAAAGTCCTGTAAGAACTTAAAGCGAAAGGGCGCGGGAATGCCCGATTTTCGGATGTATCTGTCAACATGGAGTCTCTTCATCCGAAAGGAATAACACGGGCACCAGGTGGGTTCGCCGCTCTTTGCATCGAGGACCATAAAAGGCGACTTGCCGCCGCATTGACAGTGTTCGAGGACTTTTTGAGAAAGTTTGATTTCGCCGTGAAGCCCCACTTTGACATGGGGGTCGTAGTAATAGCCAGGGTCATTGGAGGGGAGGTCAATGCCTGTTGTTTGTGGAGATGTGATGATTTACCTCCCGTTGCGGATGCGTGTCTTCAGCGCTTGTTCGACTTCGCGCTGGGCATCTCGGCGAGCAATATCGCGCCGCTTGTCAAATTGTTTTTTGCCGCGTGCCACGCCGAGTTCGACTTTGGCTTTGCCGCGTTTGAAATAGAGTTTGAGGGGAATTAATGTATGGCCTCTTTCGTTGGTATATCCTCTCAGGCGATTTATTTCGTGGCGGTGGAGCAGCAATTTGCGTTTGCGCTCGGTGTCGTGGTTAAACTGGTTACCCTGTGCATATTCGCTGATATGCGTGTTGTGCAAATAAGCTTCGCCGTCCTCAATACGCGCGTAGCCATCTTTCAAGTTGGCACGGCCTTCGCGCAGGGCTTTGACTTCGGTGCCCCGCAATTGCAGGCCAGCTTCATAAGTGCTGAGGATGTGGTAGTCGCGCCGCGCTTTTCGGTTTTGCGCGATGATTTTGATGCTGTCTGACATTGGCACCTCGCTCATATATCAGGCTGTAGGATGTGCATGAGATGTTCGAGTTTTTTTGCGCGGTTTGGGTCGTCCAGGTTTAGATATGTATATCTGAGGTTGTTCATCATGCGAAAGAGTGTGAAGGAGTTGCTGGCTTTAGAAAAAAGATCGTCAGAGATTTTTTCACCAATGAGATCGGCGCATTCATTTGCCGTGAGGATCTGACCCCGGTTGTGTGGATCAATATAAATGTGTTGATCGTTGTGGATGTATTTGACGATGTAGTGTTTGGGTAGTGCAACGCCTGAGATGGGTAATTCAAGGCGTTGTGCGAGAACGAGATAGACCGCTGAGAGCGTGATCGGCCAGCCGCGCTTGCGATCGAGCACGCGGTTGAAATATGTGTCGTCGGGATCATGGTGTGTAGATGCGTGAAACCCTTGTTCCTCAAAGAGATAATGATTGAGCGTGCGAATGACGCGAATGGGATGATCGTCGGGGGCAATTTTGGGCGCGAGTTCAAATGCCATGTATCCCAGACGCGTTTTGTAAGCACTTTCATCGAGGTCGGGATATCCAAATCGCGCCAGTGTAAAGACGCCTTCTTCAAGGGCAATATCGCCGTGTTGGTCGCGTGTGAGATTGCGAAACCGCATGTCCAGAGGCGGTTCTCTAAATTGCCTGAGTACGCGGCTGACTTCCCGGTGTGCGCGCGAGTCTTCGGCGCAGGCACTGTGGATTTCGCGTGTGGCCTTTTCACCCAGATCATATAGTTTTTGGCGCACACGATCTGCAATGTCGGGGGAACAGTCCGACAGAAGCGATACAATGGCGTGGATTTGTTCGGGGTGGAGTTTCATACGGGAATACCGCGTTTTTTTAGCATGATCATAAGTAGAGAAATATCAGCAGGGGAAATGCCCGGAATACGAGAGGCCTGCCCCAGTGATCGGGGTCTGATGCGGGTAAATTTTTCAATAGCTTCATTTCGCAAAGCCGCGATGGCGGCATAGTCAAAGTTTTCGGGAATGTATTTTTTTTCCAAATTGTGAAAGCGCTGCACCTGTTCTTCTTGCCGGTCGAGATATCCCTCGTATTTGAGTTCGATTTCGACCGATTCACACACATCCTCAGGCAGATCTTTAGCAGCAGGTGACAATTGTGTGACTATGTCGTAAGACAATTCTGGTCGTCGCAAAAGTTCGGCGAGCGTCACCGCGCGTTTCAACGGAGAAGAATGCGACGCTTTGAGAGCGGTTTGAACGTTGTCGGTTGGGGTGAGGCGCGTTGATCGCAGCCGTTCGATTTCCTCATCGATTTGTCGTTTGCGCTTGCAAAAACGGTTATACGCTTCGTCTGAAAGCAGCCCAATTTTGCGCCCGAGTTCGCACAGGCGCAAATCCGCGTTGTCCTGTCGCAAGAGCAGGCGATATTCGGCTAATGAGGTAAACATGCGATAGGGTTCTTCAGTGCCTTTGGTAACGAGGTCGTCAATTAGAACGCCGATATAAGCCTGCGAGCGGTCCAGGATTATGGGATCTTCGCCCCGGGCTGTTAAGGCGGCGTTGATGCCCGCCATAATTCCCTGACCAGCTGCTTCTTCGTATCCGGTGGTGCCATTGATTTGTCCCGCAAAAAACAAACCGGCGATGGGTTTGGTTTCCAGGGTGGGATGGATTTGTGTCGGGGGCACATAGTCGTATTCGACGGCATAGGCCGGACGCATGATCTCAGCTCGTTCGAGACCGGGAATGCTGCGCACAACCTCGACCTGCACATCTTCAGGCAGGCTCATCGATAGTCCGTTGAGATAGATTTCAAGGGTGTGATATCCTTCGGGCTCGAGAAAAATTTGGTGCCCTTCCTTGTCGGGAAAACGCACAATTTTGTCTTCTACAGAGGGGCAATACCGCGGCCCCACTCCCTGGATGCGCCCGCTGTACATGGCCGAGCGATCCAGATTGCTGCGAATAATATCGTGCGTTTTTGGCGCGGTCATTGTGAGATGACAACTGAGTTGCTCTTGCTCGATGGCGTCGTTATGGTAGGAAAAGGGCCGGGGATCTGCATCACCTGGTTGCTCTTCGCAGGCGCCAAAGTCGATGCTGCGCGCATTGACGCGCGGTGGGGTGCCTGTTTTGAGCCGCCCCAGTTCAAAGCCGAGTTGCGAGAGACCATCGGATGCTTTATCGGCAGCTTGCTCACCTGCGCGTCCCGCGCTGTAGGAGAAATCGCCCACATGAATGAGGCCCTTGAGGAAGGTGCCCGTGGTCAGGATTACAGTTTTGGCGGCAAAAACCGTTTTGGCTTTGGTGACCACGCCTTCAATGCGTCTATTTTTGACCACGAGGTCTTCGAGCAAGCCCTGTTTGACATCGAGATGTGGCTGGTTTTCGACCACTTCTTTCATGCGAAACTGGTATGCTTTTTTGTCCGCCTGTGCCCGTGGTGCCTGTACGGCGGGTCCTCTGCGCCGATTGAGCATGCGAAATTGTAGGCCCGTAGCGTCAATATTGCGCGCCATTTCACCGCCGAGAGCGTCAATTTCGCGCACCATGTGGCCTTTTGCTATGCCGCCAATGGCCGGGTTGCACGACATCTGCGCGATGGTGTCGAGGTTCATGGTCAGCAGTAGTGTTTCACATCCCATGCGCGCAGAGGCCAGCGCAGCTTCTGCACCTGCATGCCCACCGCCAACGACAATGACGTCGTATTTTTTTTCGTAGATCGACATATTCGTTTTTACTGCTGGGCGTGTACTGGTGTGCCAATCGCCAGAAGTTGATCGCTTTGAGATTCGCTTTGAATCGTTTCAACTTCAAATCCCAGATCGGCAATCATCTGGTGTGTATTTTCCACATCCAGGCCTCCGGTGGTCAAATATCCTTCCATAAAGAGCGAGTTGGCGGGATAAAG